>CAKPNP010000022.1 GCA_934169415.1 uncultured Bacilli bacterium | reverse complement strand
AAAGATTTAGAGTTATTACAAAAACAAGTTAATGAAGAAAATAATTTAATAACTAATTAAAAAAGTATCAGCATATTCGTTGATACTTTTTTGATGTAAAATTATAATAATCAAAAGAAAGATGATAACATGATTAGCATAAGAAAAAGAGGAAATGTATATCAATATTGCTTTGATGTAGGAAAGGTAAATGGAAAAAGAAAACTAAATCATGTTTTAAAACTAAAAATGAAGCATACATAGCGAGACAAAAAGCATATGACGAATTTATTAATGATGTAACTGATGTAAAATGTAATATTTGTATGGAGATTATTGGATGAATGAATATTTTGAAATAAATTATAAATATTCTACTGTAAAGAGATATAAATAAGATAAAGATAATAAGTTAAAACAATAATAATCTAAGTATTGATGAGTTAAAAAAACATACTATAATCAGAAAATAAATTATAATAAAAATTATCTTAAAAATATAAATAATTTTTTGATATACCATTTTATTACATCTTCATTAAACATTTTAAAAATAATTTCATAAATTAAAATAGAAGAATTAGAATATGAAAGTTGATTCTAAATAAATTAAAGGAGGGTGTATAATGAATAATTGCAATGATTATGAACGAATAAGAAAGAAAATTGAAGATGAAAGAGAAAAATACAAATTTTGTTATCTGCAAGGTCCAACTGGACCAAAAGGTGAAAAAGGTAATGTTGGCCCACAAGGAGAAAGAGGAATTCCAGGACCTGCTAGTATTGATGTTGGAATTACAGAAACAGTAGAATCATTTGAAAATGCAAAAGTAGAAAATGTTGGAACTAACAAAGATGTTATTTTGAATTTTAAAATACCAAGAGGTGAACAAGGAATTGATGGAAAAATTGGTCCACAAGGAATTCCAGGACCAAAAGGAGAAAAAGGTGATATGGGTCCACAAGGAATAAAAGGTGAAAAAGGCGAACAAGGACCATCTACCATTCAAATTGGAAATATTGAAACAATAGAACCGACTGAAGAGGCTGAGGTTATAAATGTTGGAACTCCTGTAGATGTAGTTTTGGAATTTAAAATACCAAGAGGTGAAAAAGGTGATATTGGCCCACAAGGAGAAAGAGGGTTACCAGGAGAGACAGGCAGAACTGAACATATTGCTATAGATGAGACCGAAACACTTGAACCGGGGGAACCAGCACAAGTTACGGACACTTTTGAAAATTGGGTCCATCATTTAGCATTTTCAATTCCAAAGGGTGAAAAAGGCAATACTGGAGATAGAGGACCACAAGGTCCAGCAGGCCCTCCAGGTACAGAATTTGTGTCTTCTTATGGAATTAGATATTCAATGACTGACACTCAGTTTACTTTACCACAAGCAATAGATACAGTAATTCCGCTTCCTGAAAAGGGAACGGCATTTCTTACAGAATATCCGGATGCTAATTCTATTAAGATAAAAGAAAGTGGAGTATATTTAATATCATATTTATTATGTGGAGCAACAAATGAGGAATGTTCTATAACCATGTCTGTTAGATCAAATGATATATTACAGCCCGCTACAAATGCAACAAGTGAATTTAGTGCTCAAATAATTACCAGTATAAGTGGAACAACTATTTGTTCATTACAATCAAATGATCTTATAACTTTAAATGTTAAATCATCTAAGACGGTTAATTTGAAATTCAATGGAAGTACTAATGCAATGTTAAGTGTTACTAAGATACATTGAGAATAGAAAACTCTATTCTTTTTAATTATTTAATTATTAATTTTTAACATAAATTATTGTAAAGGAAGGTGATAATTATTCAAATAATAAATAATAGTACTGTTGTTGTTACAACTAGTGATGAATTAAAACAAGTTTTGAGTGAAGATAATGGTTATGAATATGTTTATTTAGGAAGTGATATTAATGCTACAAGTGGTTTTGTTATAAATAGTAATAAAGTTAAAATTGTTATTGATGGAACATATAATAATACAAAATATACTTATACAAATAATTTAAGTTCGGAAGAAACGGTTATAAAAGCAAGTACAACTAATAAAAGAATCATATTGAAAAATATGAATATAGTATCTTCACATGGTTATGGAGTTATTTATGTTCCATCTCATCCAAACTATTCTAATGTGGTAGTAGAATATAATAATATAAAATTTAGTGGAATCGAACTTTCACAAAATTATTATGGAACTACTAAAATTATAGATTCTGTTTTAGAAGTTAAAGATACTAATAATGTTTCTGCACAAAGAGCCTGTAATTCCAATAGAATCTTAATAGATGGAAATACAACAATTACAAGTGATTCAAATACAAATACAATTTTCTTTTTTAATGATGTTATACCATCATTAGTTAAAATTATGCCAAATAGCAGAGTAAGTATTACGACTAATAGAGAATTTATGAATGGAACTAATAGGTTAGATTTAATAGTAGGGCATGGTGCAGAATTTCTTTTAACAACAGGTAATGGTTTTGCAATAACAACTACACATGGTGCTAGAAATGTTTTAATAGAAGAAATGGCTAATTTTACATTTATTGAAAAAAGCCATCAAAGAGTTCCAATGTGGAATGTATTTGGAGATTTTAAGGTTTCAGAAGGAGCAAGCATATCTGTAATAAACACATACATGACAACACCATCAGATAACTATAATATTTATTTTAAAGGAACTAATCAGAAGTTTATACTAGATAATCCAAAATATGTAAATATTTATACTAAAAATGCAAATGTCGTATATACAAATAATCCTGTTGATTTTGTATTTAGTTTTAGTAGAATTAATATGTGGATATATGCTCTTGACTATACTTCTGCTTGTAATCTTGATGATACACCGGCATTCTATTGGTATAAAGAAAATACACCAGCTAAAATAACAGGTGTATTAAATCAGGATAGTACTACAGTTACGTCACATAATTTTACAGATACTGAGTTAAGTTCAATATCAGATATAAATAGTTTTACACTACAAAATAAAAAAATATTAACTATTGGAATGGTTAAGATAAATGTCCATCCAATTACAGATTCTACAGCTAAAATTTCAGGACATACCATGCCATATACAAATGTTAAAATAGAATATGATAATAAAAGTTTAACAACAGTCGCAGATGAAAATGGTTTGTTTGAAGTAAGTATTGATTCTGTTATTCCAGATAATACAAGAATTAAAATAACATCTTGTTTAAATAGTTGTTTTAGTGAAAGAAAGGTAATTACCCCTTTTATGGGTGAGTTAACTCTTTTAAAAGTAACAGAAAATATTCCCTTTAGTGTGATACCATCTTCGATTAATCCAATTATATTACCTAAAAAAAATGAAACAGTGGTAACTGTAGTTGATAGTAGGGTAAATAGTACTAACTGGAAACTGTATTTAAATTATACAAATCCAATGATAGAAGCAACTGGTAAAGTATTAATAGATTCACTATTTTTCAAAAAATTCAATAATGAAGAGATTTCTTTAAAAACAAATAAAAAATTAATATATGAATCAAATGATAATGGTGGAGATGTAACTGTTAGTAATGTTACATTTTCGGTCGATAAAGGATTATTGTTAAAACCTAGTAAAGATTTGCTTGAAAATGAAGATTATTCAACACTAATAGTTTGGAGTGTTGAGGCATAATGCCTTTGCAAAAGAAGGTTTGATTCATAAAATATATTGTAATGAGGTGAATTATGACAAGCGATTATATTTATATTAAACTTTGTAGTAATGAAAGTATGTGTCTGGGTAATTTAAAAATAAAACTAAAAGATAAATGTAATGAGATTGTTTTTGATGGAATAACAGATAATTTTGGAAAAGTAAAAATACCAGTATGCAATAATGAGGTATATAAATTAGTCATATATTCTAATTTATCGATTGTAAAAATACCTTTAATTGCAAGAAAAGATAAAATTTATTGTATAAATATTAGCAATAATAAAAGAAAAGAACATCTTGTTACAGTTTTACTAAAGGATGAACATTATCCAAACATAAAAATAGAAGGAGGTAAGATGATATTATGGCAAGACATACAATCCCAATAACGAATGGTAAAGGGAGTATCCAACTTGTTACAGGAACATATAATGCACAAGCCGTAGCTGGTGGATATGATGCATCAACACTTAATCCTAAAAGTGTTACTATTATAGATGGAACAGCCACATATGCTTTTTCAATAGGTGCAAAAGGAACTTTAACACTTCATGTTACAGATACAGGTGATCCTACTACTGGAGTACAAATTGTCGGCGCTAAATTTATAAGAACTGATAGTACAGGAACAATAGTTGGAAATGAAATAGTAACTAATGTAGATGGAGACGCTGTATTTAATAATGTTCCATTTGCTGAATCAGGGAGTACAGCAATATATTATAGGCAAATATCAGGCGACGGAGGCCATACATTTGATGATACTGTTAAATCAATTGTTATGACTGAATCAACACAAACGGTACAAATAACAAATCCACCTGCACCAGTTAGAAACTTTACATTAATGGATGCAAGTTTCCCTAATATACCAATTATAGATGGTCAAATAATACTTGAAGATAATTAAAAAAGAAGTGAATTTATAAAACTTGCTTCTTTTTGGTGTGCCAGTATGGCATATAGTTAACTGGTGGAAGTCCACTATACATGTAAGTATCAGAGAAACACAACGCATCAATCGTGATGTTGAGGCTAAAGAAAGTGTGAAACAAAATCATGAGTCAATTTACAAAAATTTGATATAAAGGCTATAACAAAAGTAGAATATCTAAAAATAATGTTATTTCATATCAAACTGAATGAATAAAAATTAAAAAGATTTTTATTATTTGAAGTTGCTTTAGCCCCCTTATAGTTTATTTTTAAAATTATATTTTATTAAGAAATAATTGTTGAAGAGTTTATTAGAGATAGTGTAAATTATTGGAAAAATTGCTTTGATAAATATTTTAAAGAAAATAAAATATTTGAGTCTGGTATATAAAATGTTATGATTTTAAGTAAAAAACAAATGTTGCAATGATACTATATATGAAATTAGTGCGTAAAAATTAAAAAATGTATAGATCTATATGCAGCTTATATACTAAATCAGGGTTACATCATAGAGTTAAAAAAATATTGAAAATATCAATGATATTGGTATTATTAAAAATATTTAATTTTAAAAAGAGTAAATTACAGTTATATGTATTTACTTTTTTTATTCAATAGTTATAATGATTTTATTGTAAAGGAGTAGGGTATGTTAATATATGTAGTTATTTTGGCTGCTTTTTTTGTTGCATAGGACAATATTTAAATAAACATCTTGCTAATTTAGGAATAAGTAAAAAAGATTATTTTTATTATATGTGTTCAACAAATATTTGGGTTTATGGCATTATATTTAAGTGATTATCTAGCAACTAATTAAGACCGGTATCTATGGTATTTGTTCTATTAATATCAATGTTATCAAAGAAAAAGAGTAATACACCAACTCTAAGGCAAATATTTGGTGTATTATTAATTGTTATTTCTATATATTGTATAATATAACATTCTATGAAATATTTGTGAAAAAAAGATAAAAAAAATAGATATATTGTAAAAATATGTTATAATTATGTGGGAGGTATAGTATGAACGAAAATAAAAAATTAATAGTGGTTTTAGGAGTTATTGCAGCAATTATAGCAATAATAATAACTGCATCTATAGTTGATAGAACTAAAAATGAAAAATTATATGAGGAATTTAGAACAGCATTTGAATCAAGTGAGAATAGTTTAATCTATATAGGTAGACCAACTTGTGGATATTGTAATTTATTAAATCCAAGTATTCTTGATATGAAAGAAAGATATAACTTTGATTATGTTTATGTAAATACAGATGAACTAAGTAGTAAGTATTTAAATAAAATATTATCTGATTTAGACATAACTAGTCTTGGGACACCTTATTTAGCAGTTGTTTCAAATGGAAAAGTAGTGGCTAGACAAACTGAGTATAAAGACTATGATGAAACTTTTAAATTTTTACAAACTAATGGTATTATTTCAAGTGATTCAAAATTATTATTAAACTATATTGGTATAGATGAATATAAGAAATTAGTTAGTGGAAAAGAAAATAGCATTATAGTTGTTGGACAAAGTGCATGTACTTATTGTGTAAGTGCTAAAGTTATTTTAAATGATATTGTAGCTAGTAACGGAACAAAAGTTAATTATTTAAATGTTACTTATTTAGATGATGATGCTAAAAAAGAATTTGTCTCAAGTTTTGATTATTTTAGTGGTTCTTGGGGAACTCCTTTAACACTAATAGTAAAAGATGGAAAAATAGTAGATAAATTAGAACAAATGGTTTCTAAAGATGAATATATTAGTTTCTTTGAAAAAAATGGAGTATTATAATGAATGAAATTTATAATCTAGTAAAAGGTTTTAAAACTAAATATCCAAGGACTATTGCTTGGAGATTAAAAGCACATTCTAAAGTGGCTACTATGCATTTAAACCCTGGTGAAGATGTAAGATATGCATTTGTATGCCAAAAGAATCTATATTCGTATGAACTATTTAGAACTTTTGTAGTTGTACTTACAAATAAAAGAATAATAATAGCTCAAAAAAGATTACTATTTGGATATCTATTTATAACTGTAACGCCAGATTTATATAATGATTTAACTGTCGCTGGCGGTATACTATGGGGTAAGGTTAATATTGATACTGTAAAAGAAGTTATACAACTATCAAATATAGATAAACGTGCTTTACCTGAAATAGAAACTAAAATTACAGAGTTTATGTTAGAAGCAAAAAAGGAATATGATAGTGGTGAATAATTCACTACTTTTTCTTTACATTTAAAACTTTAAAAATATTGTTTTTTAAAAATAGTTGTGATATTATTTAATTGTGAATAGGGGATGATCTATTTGAAAAGTACAATAAGAAACATAAATGGAGAATATGTAGAAATTGAAGTAATTAGATATTTTAAAAATAATGATATTGAATATTTAATATATTCACTAAATGAAATAGATGCATCTGGATATACAAAACTTTATGCATCAAAAATAATTGGTTCTAAAGCTTGTGTTATAACAGATGAAGAAGAATGGACATTAGTTAAAGAGATAATTAAACAAATAGTTAAATGTAATAGAGATGGTAGTCCAGTATCTTTAATTGATTTGGATGAATCTGGTTTAAAAAATATAGTGTTACAAGATACTAGAGTTTTTAAACTACAAGGAAATTTAGTCAATTTACTTGCTGAAAATAAGAATATAGTTTCATCGTTTGATTTTGATGATATAGATGAGGATAAAGATTCGTCTGTTTTTGATGATGCTAAAGATTTAAGTGAACAAAATGATAATTTAGATGACTATGAAATTAATGGTGATGATACTTTAAATGATAAAGATGATTTTTTAAATGATCTTAATTCAGAAGAAAAAGAAGAAATTGACTATCAAAGTCTATATAGTGAATTATTAATAGAAAATAAAAAAATAAAAGATGAGAATGAATTTTTAAAAAAATATCAAGATAAAATTATTAGAATTGAAGAAATACTTAAATAGTAATTTCTTTTTTTGTTTTAAATACTTAGTTTTAATCATAAATTATAATGAGGTGAATTTATGAAAAACACTATCGAATATTTTTATAATATTAAAGTTTTAAAAATTCACCAAAATGGTAAAGTTTATTATTTTGAACATGAAGGGTATAATTATATATTAGAACCGGTTGAATTGGACTTTTTAAATGAAATATATGAATTATCAAGTTATCTTTATAATAACAATATATTAGTGCATCAAATAGTTCCTGCGAGGGAGGCTTTAACTATAAAGTTTAATGAACTTAATTATATTTTATTGAAGGTGTATATTGAAAAAAGAAACATAACGTATGAAGATATTTTTAAAATTAATGCTATAACACTAACCAAACGTGAAAATCGCCTAAGAAGGGATGATTGGTATACACTTTGGACAAATAAAAATGATTATTTTGAATATCAAATGAGTCAGGTAGGCAAAAAATATCCTAATTTAAAAGAGTCTTTTAGTTACTGTATTGGGATATCAGAAAATGCTATACAATTATTTAATAGTGTTTCGAAAGAAAAATTATCTCTAAATTTATCTCATAAAAGAATTAAAAGTAATTATACAACTTATGAGTTATATAATCCTTTGAATTTTGTAATTGATTATAGAATAAGAGATGTTTCTGAGTATTTTAAAGATTTGTTTTTTAATGACAAATTAGATGTTAATGATATATATAATTATTTATATTACAATAATTTGAGTTATGAAGAATCTGTTTTGTTTTTTTCAAGACTAATATATCCAAGTTTTTATTTTGATATATATGAAGAAGTATTACTTAACAATATAAGTGATGATAAGGTTAGCAATTTAAATAATAAAATAATAGAATATGAAGATATTATAAAAAAAGTTTATTATTATTTAAAAAATAACAATAAACTTCCTGAAATCAGTTGGTTAAATTAATCTATATTAATAACTTCTTTTACACTACTAACTTCTGATTTTATAGCGGCTTCTATTCCGTCTTTTAAAGTTGAATCAAGCATGTAACAATTAGAACAAGCTCCCATCATTTTAATATAAACAATATTGTCTTCATATTTAACAAATTCTATATTACCACCATCATTTATAAGAAATGGTCTTAAGTGATCGATTATTTCAATTATTTTTTCTTTTTCACTTAAATTATTATTTAATTCATTCATTTTAAATCACCTTTAAGTATTATATATTAAGTTTTTTTAATTGTAAATAGAAAAATATGTTATAATATGTATGAGGTGTGAAAGTGGCAAATTATACGAAAGGAAAAGTGGTTGAGGGTACTGTTACTGGTATTGAAGACTATGGTATATTTGTATCACTAGATGAATATTATTCAGGGCTTATACACATATCTGAAATTTCCCATAATTTTGTAAGAGATATACATGATTATGTTAAAATAGGGGATAGCATATATGTAGAAATAATTGGCGTTGATAATGAAAACTTTCACTTGAATTTAAGTATTAAGAATATAAATTATAAAAAAAATAATATTTTAAAAAGAAAAAGGATAGTTGAAACAAGTTTAGGTTTTAGAACTCTAGAGTACAAATTACCCATATGGATTGATCAAAAATTAAAAAATTTTGAAAAAAAATAAAAATACTATTGACAAAATAACTGTTTAAATGATATAGTTATTCTTGTCAAACGTTTTGGGCGATTAGCTCAGTTGGTTAGAGCACCTGCCTTACAAGCAGGGGGTCATAGGTTCGAGTCCTATATCGCCCACCATTAATGCCGAAATAGCTCAATTGGTAGAGCAACTGACTTGTAATCAGTAGGTTACGGGTTCGATTCCTGTTTTCGGCACCACTATGGAGAGATAGCGAAGTGGTCAAACGCGGCAGACTGTAAATCTGTTCCTTCGGGTTCGATGGTTCGACTCCATCTCTCTCCACCACTTTTTGTTTAGGTTAGATTGCCTCGTAGCCAAGCGGTAAGGCACCACACTTTGACTGTGGCATGCGCTAGTTCGAATCTAGCCGAGGCAGCCATTTATTATTTGTCCCGTTAGCTCAGTTGGTAGAGCATTTGACTTTTAATCAAAGGGTCACAGATTCGAGTTCTGTACGGGACACCATGATGTAAATTAAAGCCTTTATAAAAGGCTTTTTTTGTTGGTTATATTAAAAATATTTTGATATATAAGTGTGAAATTCTTATCATAAATTAATCATAGAAATTCTTATCATAAATTCATAATCAATTGACAAACATTGATGAGCGTGATAATATATACCCCATAAATAAAAAGGGGAGATATTATGTTTGAAAAATTAAAGGTTACTCAATATAGTTTGAGAAAAATGATTTTAAGTGTTGACTATGCAATAGAAGGTTTGATTAAATACTATGAAAAACAAGTGGATGATTTAGAAAAAACAGTAAATAATAAAAATAATCATGCAATAAATAGAAAAGATGCAAGAGATATAGTAATTGTTAATGGTTTTGGAAAAACAGTCAACACTAAAGAAAAAATAAAAATATATAATATACGAATAAATGAATTAAAAGAGTTTAAAGATAATTGGAATTGTACGGATAATATTGCATTGTTATTTTTTATGATTGAAAATGCCAAGAGAATTTTATATCCTAAAAGAAAATGGCATTTAGATATTGCTGGAAGAATGCTTAAAGTTTGTGAAAATAAATACAATGAATTTATATATGAAAAACTACTATTTTATTATTATTTAAGTTGTTGTAAGGACAATAAAATCAAAAATAACGTTACTAAATGTTTTGATGATTCATTAAATGTTATTGAAGGATTCGAAAATACTCTTAGAAATAATTTAATTTTGTATATTGAAGATTCTAAAAAATTGTATAATGACTTAGAAAAAACGTTTGAATATTCAGATATAAATTCACTTATTAATTCATTGATTGGAATTATTCCAAAGGATAATAGATTAAAAGAGGTAAAAAAAGATACTGAATTTTTTGATAAACAAAATATTACTAAAAATAAATTTGAAAAATCAGAATCAAAAATTACTTATGTAAGGACAGAGGAAGAAATTGAACTATTCAGATATTTTGACTTAATTAATCAAACATTAAAAAAAGGTGTGATTCTTGATGATGAACAATTAAAAAGATATAAACCATTATTAAAGAAAAATGGATTTAGTGATGTTGTTTTAAAACAAATTGAAAGTGACAATAAAAATAATAAATTATTAGTACTTGATGGAAAAATAAGAAAAGTATTAGAAATTAAAAATTGTAAGGAAATACTTAAAAGATTAGATAATATTAATATAGAAGATAAAGAAAATATTATGCTTAATTTAAGAAATTTATATTACAAAATGTGTACTGAAGAAATCTCTCTTGATGAGATGTTATCAAGTATAAGCCAACTTTTAATAATCGATACTAACAACATTGATGAAAAAAATAAAATTAGGAGTATAATCTCTGATAGATACTATGAAAGCTATAATTCATTATGTAGGAATGATGATTTTCCAAAAGACAAAATTGAAAGATGTTTAAATGAATTGAAATCAAATAATCCTAATAAAGATATTAACATTAAAAAACTTGTGAAATATAAAAAATATAATATGTGGAGATTAAGAGTAAATGAATATAGAATCATATATAGAATTTCAAATGATAGCATATATGTATATGATATAATTCAAAAAAAAGATAATCAAAACTATGACAATATTTTGGTAGGCATAATAAAAGAAGAACATGATACATTATTAAATTCAATACAAGAAGAATATCATAAAACAAAGTAAGACTCAAATCAGAGTCTTTTTTTATCAAATTTAATTTCATTATATGAAAATATTATAATACGATATATTTTTAATAATTTTTTTGGTATACTATATATGGTGATTCTATGAAACGTTATGATGAATTAGTAGATTTATTAAATAAAGCAAATTATGAATATCATGTACTTGATAATCCTACAACTTTAACAGATGAAGAATATGATAATTACTTAAGAGAAATATATAAAATTGAAGAGGAAAATCCTTCAATTATTAGAAGTGATTCACCAACTCATAAAGTAGGTGGAGTAATATTAGATAAGTTTTCAAAAGTTACTCATAATATTCCCATGATGAGTTTAGCTGATGTTTTTAACGAAGATGAAATAATTTCCTTTGATTCAAAAATAAAAAAAGAAGGAATAAATCCAAAATATGTATGCGAATTAAAAATAGATGGATTATCAGTTTCACTTAAATATGAAAATGGTATTTTAGTATCAGCTGCTACTAGAGGAGATGGAATAGTTGGAGAGGATATAACACATAATGTTAAAACTATAAAACAAGTCCCATTAAAATTAACTAAACCTATCAGTATAGAAGTTCGTGGCGAAATATATATGAGTCGTAAGACATTATCTATTTTAAATGAAGAAAGAATGAAAAAAGGCGAACCAATTTTAAAAAATTGTAGAAATGCAGCTGCTGGTTCTATAAGACAACTTGATTCTAAGATAGCTGCTAAAAGAAATTTAGAGGTATTTATTTACCACTTACCAGATCCAGAGGATTATGGAATTAAAACACATTATGAAGCCTTAGAATTTATGAAAAGTTTAGGATTTAGAACTAATCCTAATAATAGATTAGTTTCATCTATCTCGGAAGTTATGAATTTTATCCATGAAAAAAACTCTATGAGAGATGAACTTGCTTATGATATAGATGGTGTAGTTATTAAATTAAATGATTTAAATGATCAAAAAATTATGGGATTTACTGAACGATATCCAAAATGGGCCTGTGCATACAAATTTCCAGCACAAGAAGTTTCAACTAAACTTTTAGATATCAAATTTACAGTTGGTAGAACTGGGCAAGTAACTCCTAATGCAATTTTAGAACCTGTTATGGTTATGGGCTCATTAGTATCTAAAGCAACACTTCATAATGAAGATTATGTACTTGCAAAAGATTTAAAAATTGGTGATACAGTTTTGATAAAAAAAGCTGGAGATGTAATTCCAGAAGTTATTATGCCTAAAAAAGAACTTAGAGATGGTACTGAAATTAGTTTTAAAATGGCACATAATTGTCCTATTTGTAATTCTAAACTAGTTAAAAAAGATTCTATATATTATTGTGTAAATGATTCTTGCGATAGAAAAACAATAGAAAATTTAATTCATTTTGCATCTCGTGATGCTATGAATATCGAAGGCTTTGGAGATAATATAGTAGAAGATTTTTATAATATGGGTTATTTAAAAAGTGTTAGTGATTTTTATGATTTATATAAAAATAAAGAGGAATTAAAAGAATTAGAAGGCTTTGGAGATAAAAGTATTAATAAAATGCTTGAAAGCATTGAAAAGAGTAAGACAAATTCTTTAGAAAGATTATTATATGGTCTTGGTATTAGATATGTAGGTTTTAAAACTGCTAAAATACTTTCTAAATATTATGGAAATATAGATAATATCGTTGATTCAACATATGAAGAATTAATAAAAATAAAAGATATTGGTGAAGTAATTGCAAGAAGTGTGTATGATTATTTTAAAATAAATATTGATTTAATTAATATTTTAAAGGAAAAAGAGGTAAATACTTTATATTTAGGAAAAGTAGAGGAAAATGATAATTTTATGAATAAGAGTTTTGTGCTTACAGGTTCACTTTTATCTATAACTAGAAATGAAGCAAAAGAAAAAATAGAAAATTTAGGCGGAAATGTAAATGAAAGTGTAAGTAAAAAAACTGATGTTGTAATTGTCGGTAGTGACCCAGGAAGTAAGTATAATAAAGCTTTAAGTCTAGGTATTACGATTTGGAATGAGGAAGAATTTTTATCTAAACTTAACACTTTATAGTTATCCACAGCAAATGTATCTTTTCTTTTTTTAAAAAATTTGATATAATGACTTATAGTAATGGAGGTAACGTATGAATCAAGATAATACAAACAATAATTCCAATTTTAATATAAATGATTATATGACACAAAATATGAGTCAAGGTAATAATCAACCAAACTACACACAAGCACAAACGATGGCACAACCAAACTATGCACAAGCGCAAACAGTAGCACAACCAAACTACTCACAAGCACAAACAGTAGCACAACCAAGCTACACGCAAGCGCAAACAGTAGCACAACCAAGCTACACACAAGCGCAAACGATGGCACAACCAAACTACACGCAAGCGCAAACGATGGCACAACCAAACTACTCACAAGCACAAACAGTAGCACAACCAAGCTACACGCAAGCGCAAACAGTAGCACAACCAAGCTACACACAAGCGCAAACGATGGCACAACCAAACTACACGCAAGCGCAAACGATGGCACAACCAAGCTACACGCAAGCACAAACAGTATCACAACCAAGCTACATACAAGCACAAACAGTATCACAACCAAGCTATGTAGAAAATACTATGCAGAGTAATACTCAAACAGACACTACCAATATGGTATCTAGTTTAAATAAAGAAGATGCTATGGAAGAAGCATTATCACATACTACACAATATAGTCCATTTGAAGTAGAACAACAAGAGGTAAACCAAGAAAGTAATATGTCAGGTAATAAAAAAACTTATATGTTACTTGGTATAATTCTTGGAATTATGCTAGTATTTATTCTTCTTTTACCTACGATAGCAAATCTTATAGGGGCATAATTGTGCCACTTTTTCTATTAAGGAGGTATTAAATGACATTTTATGGTATAGTAGAGTTAGTAAAAAAATTATTAGATGTTTTAATAGTTTGGCTTGTTTTATATTTTATACTTAAAAGTTTAAGAAAAAATGTTAAGATGGTGTTACTGTTTAAAGGAATTCTTATAATAGTAATATTAAAATTAATTAGTCAATTTTTAGGACTTGTAACTATCGATTTCTTACTTGATTATGTAATACAATGGGGACCACTTGCAATAATCGTTATTTTTCAACCTGAAATAAGAAGCGTATTAGAACAGCTTGGAAGAAGTCAATTACTTGGTAGACATAAAGTTTTGACAGTAGATGAAAGAGAAAAAATGGTATATGAAATTGCTAATGCGTTAACTTATTTTAGTAAACAAGCAATAGGAGCATTAATTGTAATTGAAAGAGATAATAGTTTAAATGATTATATAGAAAAGTCAAAAAAAATATATGCAGATATATCTACTGATTTATTAATATCAATATTTTTTCCAAATAATCCATTACATGATGGTGGTCTTATAATTCAAGGGGATAAAATTACGAGTGCTGGTGCTGTATTTCCAACTAGTGATAGCTTGAAAATAAGTAAAAGATTAGGTACTAGACATAGGGCTGCACTTGGTATAAGTGAGATAAGTGATTGTATTTCTATAATTGCTTCTGAAGAAACAGGAAGATTATCTCTTGCTATAGATGGAGAGTTATATTATAACTTATCTATTGATGAGATTAAATTACGTTTATTAGAAGAATTAAGACCAAAAAGGGATATATTTACAGAAAAGGAGGATAGCGATGAAAATAATTAATATATTTAAATCTATATCTGAATTTTTTAATAAGATAATAGTTATTCCAATTAGTAAATTAATATATAAAATTAGTAATAAATTTGATAAAAATGGTAAGATTTTTGAAAATTTTTTATCTAAAAATAATACTTTATTATTTATATCATTAGCTATGGCAATTTTAATTTTCGTAGTTATTGATCAAAAAATAGTTACATATTCAGAAAGTTCAGCAGAAGTATTAACGGCGAAGACTATAAATGTTTTATATGATGAAGATAATTATGTTGTTGAAGGTGTACCAGAAACTGTTGATATAACTTTAATAGGATCTAAAGCTGATTTATATATAGCAAAACAATCGCCAACAAGTGCTGTTACGATAGATTTATGGGGATTAAAACCAGGCACACATAAGGTTGACATAAAATCAGAACAAGCAAATAGTTCTATAAAATATAGTGTTAATCCAAGTGTAGCAACAGTAATAATTTATGAAAAAGTAACTGATACTAAAACCTTATCTGTTGATATATTAAATCAAGATTCACTTGATCAAAAATATATAATTGATTCTGTTAATACTGATACTTCACAAGCTGTTATTAAAGGCGCTAGTTATAAAGTTGAAAAGGTAGCAACAGTAAAAGCTTTAGTTGATGTTAAGTCATTACCAAAATTTGAATTGGGCAAAAAAATAACTGTTTCATCAACATTAAGAGCTTATGATGAGGAAGGTAATGTTGTTGATGTCGAAATTTCACCTTCTAAGGTAAATGTAGACATGCTAATAAGTTCGCCAAGTAAAGAGGTTCCTATTAAAATACAAACTACAGGAAAAGTAATATATAATATGGGAATTAGTAATTTCCTAATTAATAATGCTTCTAATAGTAATATAACTATATATGGTCCTAGTGATATATTATCAACAATTGAATATATTCCTGTAAATATTGATGTAGAAGGTTTGACAAAAAGTACACAGTTTAAAGTTGAATTAGAAAAACCAACGGGTGTTAAATACATGAGCATGAATAGCGTTACAATAGATGTAAATTTAAGTAATGATATAAGCAATGTAAATATAGAAAATGTTGGTATATCTCATATTAATTTAGGAAGTGGATATGGTGTTACACCAGTTGATATAGATACAATTACTGTAAAATTAAAAGGCGTTACAGATGTTGTGAAAGAAATAACTAGTAGCGATATAAATGCATATGTTGATTTATCAGGATTAGGTGTTGGTACACATGAAGTTGATATTATAGTAACTGGCGATGATCCGAAAGTAGAATATATGTCTTCAGTCTTAAAAATGAAAGTAAAAATATATAAAAAATAAAACCATCGATTGATGGTTTTTTATTCACTTATATGATTAAATAATATTCCTATATTAACTAATCCAGTAATACCAACTATAGTATATATAACTCTTGGAAAAAAAGTATTTCCAAAAATAAATGTAACTAAATTGAAGTCAAAAATTCCAATAAGTCCCCATACTATAGCACCTATTATAGTAATTACTAAGCAAACTTTTTGTAATGTTTCCAAAACTATCCTTCCTTTCTTATCACTAATTATTTTTGACATTTTTTAATAAATTATTCATTTTTTTAATATGTGCTAATATAATTAATCAGGGAGTGATGATATGAGAAAATATCTATTGTTAGTATTTTCGTTTATATTTTGCTTTGTCATGTGTGGCTGTGGCAAAAATGGTTCTAAAGATGTATTAAGTGAATTTTCTAAGAAAATTGAAAAATTGGATTCCTATTACTTAGATGGTGATCTTGAAATTATTAATAACGATGATAGTTATTTATATAATGTAGAGGTAGCATATTCGAAAGATAATAATTTTAGAGTAAGTTTAAAAAATAAGGTAAATAATCATGAACAATTAATCTTAAGAAATTCTGATGGGGTTTATGTTTTAACTCCTAGTTTAAATAAAAGCTTTAAATTTCAAAGTGAATGGCCATACAACAATTCACAAAGTTATATATTACAAACAATTTTAAAAGATATGAAAGGTGAGGGCGTAACATTTGAGGTAACTAGCGATGGATACAAATTTTTAACCGGTGTTAATTATTCTTCAAATAGTGATATGAAAAAACAAACTGTAATACTAGATAAAGATTTAAACGTAAAAGAAGTGGCGATATATAATGATAAAGATGAATTAAAAATGAAAATGAAAATTAATTCAATTGACTATAAAGCTACTTTTGATTCAACTTATTTTTCATTAAATTCAAATATGGCTTCTAAATTGGAGGAATCAACTTCTAGCTTGGATAGTATAATATATCCTATGTATATGCCTACTGGTACAACTTTATCAGGTCAAGAAAGAGTATCTACTGAAACAGGTGAACGTGTAATTTTAACATTTAGTGGTGATAATCCTTTTATGATAGTACAAGAAACTGTTTCACCGTCTGAAAACATTTTAACAATTCCTATGTATGGTGAACCATATATTATTACAGACTCAGTAGGTGCTTTAAGCGATTCATCAATAAATTGGGTAAGTAATGGTGTAGAATTTTATGTAGTATCTGATATACTATCTCAAGAAGAATTAATAAATATTGCCAATTCAATGTCAGTTGCATCTATGAAATAAAATATTAGTGAAACTTTATAAAATGTTTCACTTTTTATAAATAATATGGTATAATGAACGTGGTGATAATATGGCAAAAAAAATTAAAACTTCAAACATAGGTAATGAAAACGAAATGCTTAAACTATTTAAACTTGTAGCAATAGTTTGCTTAGTATCTTTAGTTTTCTATTTAATTACAGTTTTTATAAATAAGGATGACAAAAAAGAAAGTGATACTAAAACACCTGCTACTATTCAGTATGATTATATATTAGTAGGAGATATTTTATCTAAAGAAAATGATTCATACTATGTTCTTGCAAAGATGTCTAATGATTTAAATACTAAGGCATATGAAGCATATTTATCAAATTATAAAAGTGTTAAAGATGCTAAAAGAGTATATTATGTTGATTTAAATAATCCATTTAATGAAAAAGCAATATCTACTGAATCTAAATTTAATACAACTGATGCACTAAAAGTTAGATTCAAAGAAACAACGCTTTTATTAATACAAAAAGGAAAAATCATAAAAACATATGAAGGTAAGGATAAAATTACTGAAATATTGCAAGAAATTACAAAAACAGATAAAGATTAATCTGTTTTTTGTTTAAATTAAAAAAAGTATGATATAATGTATTTGTACTGGTCTGTTGGTGAAGTGGCTTAACACATTGCCCTCTCAAGGCAACATTCACGGGTTCGAATCCCGTACAGATCACCAAATTGTTTACAACTTATATATTTTATAAGTTTTTATTTACACTTTTATTATGATTTTTTTGTGAAATTTTATTCATCAGGTGGAATAATGTATAGTTTTATGATATATTAATTAGTAAGGATGGTATAAATATGAATAATGAAGAAAATAAAAAAATAAATAATACTAAGAAAAAGTCCTCATCAAAAAATGGCACTAAAACAAATACTAAAAAAATTACTTCTAAAGTAAATGATAGTAAGGCAACTACTAAAACAACTAATAAAAGTAAAAACTCTACTACTAAAATGAAGACAAATTCTAAAACTAGTTCACCTAAGGTAGAAAAAATTAAAGAAAATACTTCATTAGAAAACAAAAATAATTTATTGAAACAGGATGTAAAAGAAACTACAAATGAAGTTATTGCTCCTAAAGTAGAAGAAAATGTAATTAAAGAAAATTTGGAAAAAGAAATAGAAAAACAGATTAATAAAGAAAATATAATTAGTTTATTTGAAAAAATAATTGTATTAGTAGCTGTTGCTTTAGTATTTTCACTTATAGGGTATTTCATTGGAAGCAAAGATAGTAAGAAAAATGTTGATTATGAAATTGCAACTAAAGATTTACAAACTTTTATTGAACAATATAACAATATAATAGAAAATTATTTTGGAAATATTGACAAAAATAGTTTAATTAAAGGTGCTATAAAAGGAATGCTATCTACTTTAGATGATTACACAGACATGATAGATGATTCTTCTAATAATTTTAATATAACATTAGAAGGAGAATATGAAGGACTTGGTATTGAAATTATAAATGCTACTAATGGGAATATTATTATATATAATGTATATGATAATACTCCTGCTTCTAAGGCTGGGTTAAAAGTAAATGACATTATTACAAAAATAAATGAAACTGACTTAAGTGGTAAAACAACGACTGAATTGGTCTCATTGATTGCAAAAAGTGATAATATTAAATTTACAATTTTAAGAAATAATAAAGAAATGAATTTTGAACTAAAAAAAGAAAAAATAGTATTAGATTCTGTAGAATATGAAATGTTAGAAAATAACATAGGATATATTTATGTTTCTATATTTGCAAACAATACCTATAGTCAATTTAAAAATGCTATAGAGTCTTTAGAAAATCAAAATATGACAAGTTTAATAATTGACTTAAGAGATAATACAGGTGGACATTTAAGTACAGTAAAAGATATGTTAGGTTTATTTATGGATAGCTCACATGTTATTTATCAAACAGAAGATAAAAGTGAAACTGTAAAATTTTATTCCAATGGTAAATCAGATAAAACTTATAAAATTGTTATATTACAAAATAGTAATAGTGCTTCTGCTAGTGAGATTATGACTAGTGCTTTAAAAGAACAATTAAATGCATATGTTATAGGAACAACTAGTTATGGAAAAGGTACAGTTCAACAACTTGAAACTGTATCTGGAATAGGACAATATAAGTTTACAACTAAAAAATGGTTAACTTCAAAAGGTACTTGGATAGATAAACAAGGTATAACTCCAGATTTAGAAGTAACATTAAGTGATGATTATAAAACAAAGCCTGTAAGAAGTAATGATAACCAATTACAAGAGGCTATTAAATATTTAGAAAAGAAGTAATTCTTTTCTTTTTCTTTATAAAATTATATTGCGAATGTGTTCTATTTTGGTATAATGGTACTAGAAAGAGGTAATAAATGAAAAAAATATGTATAGGAGACAGATTTGAAATACAATGTTATAAACATAATGGCAAAATCCATAGAGCTTGGGACGAGGCTGTTGTATTAGATATAAAAAAAGATTATATAGTGTTTGGGAACAATAGGACTAAGGTAACTGAAGCACAGGGAACATTTTGGAAAACTAAAGAACCTGCTGTTATGTACTTTTTTAAAAATGAATGGTTTAATATTATATCTCAAATGAAAAAAGACGGAGTATATTATTATTGTAATATTGCAACTCCATTTATAATAGAGGAAAATTGTATAAAGTATATCGATTATGATTTAGATCTTAGAATATTTCCAACTGGAGAATATAAAATATTAGATAGACTAGAATATGAATATCATAAGAAAATAATGGGATATTCTAATGAACTCGATATAGTAATAAATAAATCATTACAACAGTTAATTGATATATATAAACATCATTCCATAGTATTTAATGATAAAAAAAATAAAGAATATTGTAATTTATATTTTGAATTGTTAAACGATGAAAAAAATAGTAATTTTTTATAAAAGGAAGAATATAATAAAAATGTAGTAAAAAATGTAAAAAAGTACTTGACTAAGAGAAGAAAAGGGAGTAATATTAAAGACACGTACCGAGGGAAACAAGTAAAGTTTACAAG
>CAKPNP010000021.1 GCA_934169415.1 uncultured Bacilli bacterium | reverse complement strand
TACCAAGATATAAATATCAAATATTCTATGATGGAACTAATGCAACAAGTAAGCAACTGATAAATATAGAATTTGAAAATAAAAATACTACAAAATCAACAAGTACAACAAAAGGTGAATGGTTAACTCATCCAGCATTCACATTTGGAGATGATGAATTAAATGGAATATGGGTAGGAAAATTTGAACTAACAGGTGATACAACAACTCCCACAATAAAACCAAATGTAAAAAGTTTAAGAAATCAAAATGTAAGTACATTATTTGCAACTACTCAAAAATTAAGCACAAATTCAAGTATGCTAAAGAATATAGAGTGGGGAGCAATAACTTACTTAACAACATCAATATATGGACAAAGTTTAAATAAAGTAAGAATAAATAATAGTAGTATATATATAACAGGATGTGCTGCAAGTGTAGAAAATGCTTTAGCATTTAGCGGATGTGAGAATAAATACTATACATCAATAGGAGTACTCGCAAGTACAACAGGAAATATAAGTGGAATCTATGATATGAGTGGAGGCTCATGGGAATATGTAATGGGAGTAATGGAAGATAGTTTAGGAAGTAATATACCATCAAGTGGAAATAGTGCACAATATAATTCAGGCTTTACAGGAAAAACAACAGGTACAGTAGCAAATATAACAGGAGTAGCATTTCCAGAAAGTAAGTATTATGATATATATAAATATGGAACAAATCAAACTGATTCTACAAGATATCATTTAGGAGATGCAACAACCGAGGTAAAAGGTTGGAATTCTGCTTATTTATCCATTGTTAACTCTAGCTATCCATGGTTCGTACGTGGTGGTAATTATGGCGTTGGTACGGGTGCTGGTGTTCTTGCAGTCAACAACCTCAGCGGTTGTGCCAGCAGCGATTCTGCTCGTGCAGTTTTAAGATAAATTTTATAATATAATAAAGTGTGCAATTCAATTTTTGTTCACTTTATTTTTATTTTCATATGCTTTATTTTTATTTTCGTAAAATCTTGTATAAATTTATTATTTATAATATAATTGTAGTGGTAATAAAATATTATTTTCATAAATTTAATAAGGAGGCGTTATGACACTTTTATATTTTATAATTATATTAAGTTTGACTGTATTTGTTCATGAATTAGGACATTTTATATTTGCTAAAAAGGCAGGCATTCATGTTTATGAGTTTTGTATCGGAATGGGACCTAGAATATTTAAATTTAAAAGAAAAAATGATGAAACGGAATATGGAATAAGGTTATTTCCTATAGGTGGATTTTGTTCTATGGCAGGTGAAGGAAGTGTATTAGATAAAGATATACCAAAAGATAAATTATTACAAAATAAGACATGGCTAGAAAGATTCTTAACTATAGTAGCTGGTGTAATGTTTAATTTTATATTTGCTATAATTTTATTATTTATATTTGGTTTATTTAATGGAAATCCTAATAATCTACCACTTGTTAATAATGTAGCATTTGAAACTCCTGCATATAATAGTGGATTATTATCTGGAGATTTAATTAAACGTATAAATGGTGTTAATGTAAGTACTATAGATAGATTATTAATTGAATACCAAATTAATTATGGAAATGATTTAGAATTAGTTGTTTTAAGAGATGGTTCTTTAGAAAACATTACTATAAAGCCTATAAAAAATGATGATGATACTTATTCCTATGGTTTTAGTTTAAATAATGATACTAAAAAAGGTTTTATAGAAGCTATTAAGTATTCTATATCTAAATTTGTAAGCTTAATTAATCAAATGTTTGTAACAATTTTTTATTTAATTACAGGTAAACTTAGTCTAACTAATTTATCTGGTCCAATTGGAATATATAAAGTTGTAGGAAGTAGTGCTAAAGAGGGAATAGTTAATTTAATTTATTTAACAGGGTATTTAAGTTTAAATGTTGGATTTATAAATTTACTTCCAATTCCAGCATTTGATGGTGGTAGATTATTATTTTTAATTATTGAAAAGATAATAAAAAGACCTGTTTCAGTAAAAGTAGAAAATACTATTCATTCGGTAGGATTTATATTACTTATGGTATTAATGGTTGCTATAACTTATAACGATATAATAAGATTTATAGTAAAATAAGGAGAATTTATGTTAAAAGTAGAGAATGTAGTAAAATATTATGGAGATTTTTTAGCTGTTGATAATTTATCTTTTGAAGTAAAAAAAGGTGAAATATTTGGCCTTCTTGGCATAAATGGAGCAGGCAAAACAACAACTTTTAGAATGATTATGGGACTTCTTGAACCAAGTAGTGGAATTATCACTTTGGATGGTAAAAAAATAGATTATTCTATAACTGATGAAATAGGTTTTTTAACAGAGGAAAGAAGTTTACTAACTAAATTAACGGTTAGAGAACAAGCTATATATTATGGAATTTTAAAAGGAATGAAAGAGAGTGATATAATTGAAAGATTAAATTACTTACTTAAAAAATTTGAAATAGAAGAGTATATAGATAAAAAAATTAAGGAGTTATCTAAAGGCAATCAGCAAAAAGTTCAGTTTATTACAGCAATACTTAATAAACCTAAATTACTTATTTTAGATGAACCATTTTCTGGACTTGATCCATTTAATGTTGAACTTTTTAAAAATGAAATAATAGAAATGTCCAAAAGTGGAAGTATGATTATATTTTCATCACATAGAATGGAACATGTTGAGTTATTCTGTAAAAAATTGCTAGTGTTAGTTAATGGTAAGTCTGTTTTATCTGGAGAGTTATCTGAAATAAAAAAACAATATATGAAAAAAAATATATTTGTAAAAGGTGATATTGATGTATCTTTAGTTAAAAATATAGCTGGAGTAATAGATGTAATAAAAAAATCAGATGAATACGAAATAAAAATTAGCGATGATTCAGTAACACAAAGTGTTTTTGAATGTATTTCTAAATTTAACAATATAACTAAATTTGAAGTAGAAGAAGCAAGTTTAAATGAAATATTTATATCAAAAGTAGGTGAAGCATTTGAAAAATAAGTTTAAATTTTTAGTGGGAACAAGTTTAAAAAGAAAAATAAAAACTAAATGGTTTTTAATAGCCAATATATTTTTAGCTCTTGTAATAATCGGAGTTGGAAATATTGATAATATTATTAAATTCTTTGGTGGGGATTTTTCTTCTGCTACAAAAATATATGTTATAGATAATACTCATGTTTCTTACGATATATTTTCAAATATAATAAATAATTCTGATATAGAAGATGAAAATATTGAACTTATATTATCTGATAAAACTAAAGATGAATTAATAGATTTATTAGATAATGAAGACTCTATTATATTAGTAATAGATTATAGTGATGATATAATAAAATCAGAGCTTATTAGTAATGGTTATATAGATACTTTGAAATCTAATATTATAACTAGTTCATTAAGTAGTGTTAAAATGTATTTAGCTATGGAAAAATATGGAATAAGTAATGAAGAATTAGAAAATTTAACTTCACCTATTACTATAGAAAGAACAATATTAGATGAAGCAAAAGATTCTAAAGAAGAAAGCATGGCTACTATAATGACTTCTGTATTTCCAATATTTATACTTCCAGTATTTATGCTTACTATATTTTTAGTACAAATGATAGGTGCTGAGGTAAATGATGAAAAAACTACTAAGGGAATGGAAATAATTATTTCTAATGTTTCTCCTAAAGTTCATTTTTTTAGTAAATGTGTAGCTGGAAATTTATTTATATTAATTCAAACAGGGTTACTAATTTTATATGCAGTATTAGCTTTTTTAACACGTGGTATATTTACAAAAGGCACATCTAGTAATGCTCTTAGTTCAATATTAGATTTTATAGGACCTTTATTTACATCAAGTTTTATATCTTCATTAAAATATTTATTACCACTTATGTTAGTATTAATAGTTTTAACTTTTATAGCTTATTCACTTTTAGCTGCAATACTTGCAAGTATGACTACCAATACAGAAGATTTTCAACAATTGCAAACTCCTATAATGATGCTTACTTTAATAGGATATTATTTGGGCATTATGGCAGGTACTTTTAAAGGGGCTACATTTATTAAAATACTTGGATATGTTCCATTTATATCATCAATATTAAGCCCATCATTATTAGTACTAGGTGATTTTAGTATAATGGATGTTTTAATTTCAATTGTACTTGTAATAATAACTATATTTTTACTTATTAGGTATGGCCTTAGAATATATAAAGTGGGTATATTAAATTATTCTCAAGGAAATTTATTTAAAAAAATGTTTAAGGCTTTAAAGCAAAAATAATAGGAGAATTAATGATGAAAAAAAATAAAGGATTTACATTAATAGAACTACTTTCAGTAATAATAATACTAGCGGTTATTGCTTTAATTGCAACACCAATAGTATTAAATGTAGTAGATAATGCAAGGAAGAGTGCTAATAAAGATTCAGCATACGGACTTCTAGATTCAGCCAAATTATACTATATGGAAAGCTTGCTTGATGAATCAAAAAGTTTAAGTGGAAACTTAATAGATAAAATAAATGTATCAGGAAGTAAACCAGATAGTGGAACTGTTTATATAAATAATAAAGGTGAAATTGCACTAGCAGTAGTATACGATAAAGTATGTTTTACTAAGAATTATGAAGATGCAGATTTAACTGAAATAAAAGATTTAAAAAAGTGTAATAACGAGAAAATAAATGCTACTGAAATTAACTATACAAGCCCTAATAGTAATTGTAATAATGTTTCGTGTGTATTAGATGAACTGTATGAAAGGATGAATTCAAATGAAGATTAATTTTAAAATATTATTTATAATTGGAGTGTTTTTACTCAGCATAACTACTGTGTGTGCAATTTATAAATATCAAGCTGATGAAGTTAGTTATACTCCAAATGATACAAATTTTAATGTTAATAATGTAAAAGAGGCTTTAGACTTGTTATACTCTAAAAATCCTAACTATGGCTTTCAATTTGCTAGCAATAAAAATATGTTTGTTGACACTGTTGGTGAAACTAAAATTACTTCTCATGGTCTAGAACCATTAAGCTATGAAACATCTACTTCATGGCAATATTCTACTACATCAAGGGAGTATACTGTTGATATAAAAAATGATTTCGAAATAAGTATGAATGTATTTATAGATAACACTAATTCTAGTAGTATGGGAGGTATAGTGTTAAGATTCTATAAAGAGGATGATAAGGTTTTAGAAATGTTATTACAAGATGCATGGGAATTAAATAATAATGTAATACAGTATTTTGAGATAAATGGCAATGTAATATTAAATCGTACTATTGATGCTACAAATTTGTCAGGAAGATATGGAATTGTTGGAATAGATAATACCATAAAAGTATATTATGGAAATCAAATGATTAATTCAATGACTTTACCAACTGATTTATATTGTGATAGAGTTGAGATAACATTTCAAAAATTTTATAATCATAATACACCAAACACATATATAGAAAGTTTATACGTTGGTAAACCATTATTCTATAAAGATTAAAAGCAAGAATTTTCTTGCTTTTTATAATTTATTAATATATAATATTTACCTGTTTGAGGTGGTTTTTATGAATATAACATTAAATAAACTTTTAGATTACATAAATAGTAACTATGAAAGAATTATACTTATGGAAGGAACTGTTTCTTATAGTGAATTTATTTCATCACTTTGTAGTTTTATAGAAGATTCTCATTCAGTAGAAAATAGATTTATATTTGACCAATTTGATATACTTTCTGTTTTATTAAATAATGGTGATTTTAAAATAAAGGAACAATATGATATAGTTTATTCTATTTTGAAAACAAATTTAGATATGCAATTAGATGGTATAGAAAAAGCACTACCAGTTTCATATGACCCTTATAGGGTTATGTCATTTTATACAAAAGAAGAATGTGAATATTTAGATAATTTGAGTAAGAATATTAATTTGGACATGTTAATAGAAAAAGATAAAAATAAATTATTAACTGTAACTAAATTATTACAGCCATACTTAGATTTAAAAACTAATTATATTGATGCTTTGGAAAAATTAAGATAATCTAATTATTTTAATGAAAACTATAACACTAAAGATATAATAGAAATAATAATTTCATTAAAAAAATTAGGCCTTAGTGATATAGTGTGCAGTAATATAGAAAAAGTTTTATTAAATAAATTAAATAAGAAAATTGATGTAAAAGATATAAAAATTAATTTTGTTAAAACAAATGAGAAAAAAGAAAAACTATTAACAGATAAAGAATATAAAGAGTTAAGAACAAAAATAAAAAAAGTATATGATTCATATAATGGAAAAATTTTAGCTGATTTAACTTATAGTGAAGCTATAGAAATTGGTAATATGTTATATACTTTAGGTTATGATGATTTTGAAATTCAAAGATTTTTTATGAATTTTAATAAAAATAATTATATAAATATGCTTGATATATATTTGTATAACTATGATAAGTTAAAATTTTATGAAGAAAAATGTGAGTATAATTTATCTATATTAGATGAATATTATGATGAATTTTTAAATACATCAGATGATGATAAAAAGTTTTGGAAAAATGAATTTGAAACTTTATTAATTAATATACTTCATAAGATAGAAAATCATTATGAATATGAAATACAAAAATCAAAAAAACTTTTTTTAGCTAAAAAAGTGTAAACTAAAATTATTTTAATTGACTGTAAATCTATTTTGAACTATAATTAAAAATAGGTGAATAGTATGTTTAAAATAGATAAGTCTTTTAAAACTGGGGATATAGTTGGTATAAATCCTAAAGATATGAATCATACATTTATTTTATGTGATTATGAATTTGGTATTATCTCTGGATATGTAAATATATTAAAAATAAGAGATAAAGAATCTAAATTCGAATATAATTTAGATAAAAATAGTCCACGTATCGAAATAGATCCTTCTTGTTTTAAGTCAAGGGTTGAGGCTTTAAAACAAGAAGAAAATAGAAATAGAATGCTTGATGCTATGATAAAAAAAGAAGATTTAAGTTCTAGAGTAGAAAGTATGTCTATGGAAAATTTATCTAAACAAAACGAGCAGTCTAAGAGAATGTCTTTAAATAATGGTATATTTAAATCTAATGATAATTATAATGTATAAAGCACTTAATGGGTGCTTTTTGTTGTGTATTGTAGAATTAAATATTTTCAAATAACATATAATTATGGTATAATAGGTTAGGTGGTAAAATGAGAGTGATAATATCAGCTGGTGGAACTGGAGGACATATATATCCAGCACTTGCAATTGTTAATAAAATAAAGGAATTAGAACCTAATTCAGAGTTTTTATATATAGGTACTCATAATAGAATGGAAAAAGATATAGTTCCAAAATATAATATACCTTTTGAAACTATAGAAGTATATGGGTTTTATAGGGACAAAATACTTAAGAATTTTAAAACTTTAAATTGTTTAATTAAAGCAAAAAAGAAATGTAAAAAAATAATAAAAGATTTTAATCCTGATATCGTAATAGGCGTTGGTGGATATGTTACAGTACCTGTTATTAGTACTGCAAAAAAGTTAGGCTATAAAACATTTATTCATGAACAAAATAGCGTTCCTGGTGCATCAAATTTATATTTATCTAATTATGCAGATATGATAGGGGTTTCATTCGAATCAAGTATTAGTAATTTTGATTCTAAAAAAACTATATTTTGTGGTAATCCATGTAGTGAAGATGCAATAAAAACTACTCCTGCTTTAAAAAAAGAGTTTGGATTATCTGAAAATAAAAAACTTGTTATGTTTGTAATGGGATCTCTTGGTGCATCTAAGGTCAATGAATTTTTAGTTAATACTATGTGCTTATTTAATAATAAAGATTATGAAATTTTATTCGTAACTGGTGCTAATGACTATGACAAAATAATTAAAAATAGATTTCCTAAAAATGTAAAGGTTGTTCCATATGTAGAAAAAATGGCTAGAATTATGAAGAAAACAGATATTATAGTAACTCGTGCTGGTGCTTCTACTTTAAGTGAGGTTATAGCACTACAAATACCTAGTATAATAATACCAAGTCCTTATGTACCTAATAATCATCAGTTTAAAAATGCTATGGATTTAGTTAATAAGAATGCTGCTATTATTATTAATGAAAAAGATTTAAAAACAGATATTATTGTAAGAACTATTGATAGTCTTATATATGATAATAAAAAAATAAATGAAATGAAATATAACTTATCGAAGATGCAAGTAAATAATAGTGCTACAATAATATATGATAATATTAAAAAGTTAGTAGGAAGAAAAAATGATTAGTAAAATAAAAAAATTAAAAGTTGGTAAGGTTATAGAAAAACCTTTGATGAAAAATTATACAACTTATAAAGTAGGCGGAGAAGCTTTATGCATGGTTTTTCCAAATAGTGTAAATTCACTTATAAAATTAATTGAGTTTTTAAAAAAAAATAATATTAAGTATAAAGTATTAGGTAATGGTAGTAATGTTATATTTAAAGATGAATATTATGATGGGGTTATTATAAAATTATCATCCCTAGATTCTTTAGATATAAAAGATACTGTAGTTACTGTAGGAGCTGGGTATAATTTAATTAAATTAGCTTTAAAAACGGCTTCATTAGGACTTACTGGTTTAGAATTTGCATCTGGTATTCCTGGAACTGTTGGTGGTGCGGTTTTTATGAATGCTGGAGCTTATAAATCTGATATGGGATATGTTGTAAGCGAGGTTAAAGTACTAAATCCTTCTTTAGAAGTAGAAACATTATACAACAGAGACTTAGAATTTCATTATAGAACAAGTTTTTTAAAAACACATCCAGGATATATTTGTCTAGAGGCTAAAATAGTTTTACGACACGGTACTGCTAAAGCTATAATTTCAGTTATAGAAGATAGAAAACAACGTAGACTTATGAGTCAACCCCTTGAATATCCATCAGCTGGTAGTGTGTTTAGAAATCCAGAAAATGATTATGCTGGTAGATTAATAGAAAGTATAGGATATAAAGGATTTAATATAAATGGTGCTTGTGTAAGTGAAAAACATGCTAATTTTATAATAAATAAAGGTGGAGCAACATCTAATGATATAAAAAAACTTATAAGTGAAATACAATCTAAAGTAAAAGAAAAATATAATATTGATTTAATCTTAGAACAAGAAATAATAGAATAAGAGGTAGCTATGAAAAAGAAAAATAAGAAAAGATTAAAAATTAGAATAGATCGAATATTAATTTTTCTTTTTTGTGTTGCATTTTTAATTTTAGTAATAAATATGATATTTAATATTAAGATTAAAAATATATATGTAAGTGGTAATTACTATTTAAAAGAACAAGAAATAATTGAAGCTGCTTTAATAAGTGATTATCCATCTTCTTTAAAGAATTCTTCTAAGACTATAAAAAAAAGATTATTAGAAAATAATTTAATTAATAATGCTAATGTTTATAAAAGGGGTATTAGTAGGGTTGTTATTGAAATAGAAGAAAATAGGCCATTATTTTATTATGAAAATATTAAAAAGACGGTACTTATAAATGGTGTGGATGATAATACTTACGTAGTACCTACAGTTATAAATTATATAACTGATAAATATTATGATTCATTTATTTTAGAAATGTCTAAATTAGATATAAATATACTAACTAGAATGTCAGAAATACAATTTTATCCAAACGATGTTGATGATAATAGATTTTTAATTACTATGAATGATGGTAATTATGTTTATGTTAATATAGAAACTTTTAATAAATTAAATAAATATTTAACGATTTTAGAAAATTTACCTAATAAAAAAGGAATTTTATATTTGGATTATGGAAATAATTTTGAAATTATATCTTAATGTCTTTTCAAGAATAGAAAAATAATGTATAATTGTAATAGTAGGTGAATAATAGTGAGACACGTTTATGCAAGTTTAGATATTGGAACAGATACAATTAAGCTTATAGTTTGTGAATACCTTATGGGTAGATATAATTTATTAGCCTCTTCATGCGTTAAATCTGAAGGCATAAAAAAAGGTCTAATTACTGATGTCTACTTAGCTAAATCTAGTATTAAAAAAGCATTTGATGAAGTTGAAGTAATGTTAGGTTTTAAAATAAAAAAAGTTGTTGCTATAGTACCTAGTTATTATTCTGGTTTTAGTATAATTAAATCAGAAGCAACTATCGATTCTAAAGTAACTGGTGATGATGTTATAAGAATATTAGGTAGTGCAATGAAGGATTCTATAGTTAAAGGAAAAGAAATGGTTACAATTCTTCCAATAGATTTTAAAGCTGGTGATATTGTAACAAAAAATCCCATCGGACTTACTTGTTCTAATTTAAGTGTTAGGGCTTTAATGGTAACAGTTCCAAAAAATAATATATATTCAGTTGTTGAACTACTTAGTAGTATCGGTATTGAAGTAGTTGATATATCATTAGGTTGTATTGGTGATATATATACATTTAAAGGTGAAAATACTAAAGATGCTGTAACTGCTATAATAAATATAGGACATGAAAAGACAGAAGTATCTTTATATAATAAAAATATAATAGTAAAACATAGTGTACTTAATATTGGAAGTAAGAATGTTACTAATGATATTGCATATATGTATAAATTAGATAATAATGTTGCACGTGATTTACAAGAAAATTTTGCTTTTGCTCATAAAGGAGCTGCTTCATTAAATGAATATAGAGAAGTAATAAATAAATACCAAGATAAAGTTAAAATTAACCAGTATGAAATTAGTGAAATAGCTTCATCAAGAATTGAAGAAATATTATCACTTGCATCATCTGAAATAAATAATTTAACTCCACATAAGCCAAGTTATATATTTATAACAGGTGGAATAACAAATATGATAAATTTTAGAGAAATAGCTGTCGAAAAATTAGGAAACTGTGCTATAATAGGAAATGTAAACCTAACTGGGGCAAGAAATAATAAGTATTCATCTAGTATAGGTAATATTATATATTTTATAGATAAATTGAAATTAAAAGGGAAAAATTATTCTATGATAAGTAAAGAAGAAATGGAAATTTTATCAACACCAAGAAAAAATACTAATAATGATTCTATGTTAAGTAAAGTGTTTGGTTATTTCTTTGGTGAATAAAGGAGGATATATATGTTTGGATTAGAAATGGATCAATTAGCTAATATAAAAGTAATTGGTGTTGGTGGCGGTGGATGTAATGCCGTTAATAGAATGATAGAATCAGGTGTTAAAGGAGTAGATTTTATAGTTGCAAATACTGACTTGCAAGTATTAAATAATTCTTTAGCGCCTACAAAAATACAAATTGGAACAGAACTTACTAATGGACTTGGAGCCGGAGCTAATCCACAAATAGGAAAAGAAGCTGCACTTGAAAGTAAAGATGAAATAGAATCTGCACTAAAAGGAGCTGATATGGTATTTGTAACTTGTGGAATGGGTGGCGGAACAGGAACAGGTGCATCACCAATTGTAGCTGATATAGCGCAAAGTTTAGGAGCACTTACTGTTGGTATAGTAACTAAACCTTTTGGATTTGAAGGTAAAAAGAGAATGCAACAAGCTATTCAAGGATTAGAAGAATTAAAAAAACATGTAGATACAATTATTGTAATTCCAAATGATAAATTAAAAGAAATGATAGATAAATCGACAACTTTAACTGATAGCTTTAAAGAAGTTGATAATGTACTTAGACGTGGTGTTCAATCTATAAGTGATTTAATTGCAGTAGCTGGATTAATTAACCTTGATTTTGCTGACGTTAAAGCAGTTATGGAAAAACGTGGTAGCGCACTTATTGGTATAGGTATGGGAGCTGGTGATGATAGAGCTAAAGAAGCTGCTTTACAAGCAGTATCTAGTCCACTTTTGGAAACTAGTATAAGTGGTGCTACTGATGCTATTATAAATGTAACAGGTGGAGCTAATTTGACTTTATTTGAAGTAGAAGAAGCTGCAGAAGTTATAAGACAAAGTGCCAATACAGATATCAATACTATATTTGGAGCTGTTATTAATGAAAATTTAAATGATGAAATAATAGTAACTGTAATAGCTACAGGATTTGAAGATGAAAAACCAGTTCTTCATTCATATCAAACAAACATTAATAATAACGATGATGACGACGATTCTACTGATGTGCCAGCATTCTTAAGAAATAGAGGATTTTAAAATCCTTTTTTTGTTATATTATAAATTTTTTTTCATACAATTAATTGGGTGATAATAATGAATTTTGAAATAGGGGACCTAGTAACTAGAATATCACATGATAATGACACTATATTTACTATAACTGATATTGTAGGTGATGTTGTTTACTTAAAAGGCGTATCTATAAGACTACTTGCAGATAGCTTGGTAAGTGATCTAAAAAAATTTGATAGTGTTGATTATGAAGAAGAAGAATTTATGGAAAGAATTAAACCAAATATTGAATTAAATAGAGATGATTATTTTTATATTCCAGGTAAGATACTGCATATAGATAGTGATGAAGATTATTTAAAGAAATGTTTAGATTATTATAAAGAAGCTTCTATATGGGCTATGGGAATAAAAGAAAGTGAAGAAAATTTATCATTATATATTAAAGATTGGTTAGAAGAGTATAATCCTAATATAATTGTAATTACTGGGCATGATGCCTATTATAAGAAAAAGGGAAATATAAATAATATTAATGCATATAAAAACAGTAGTAATTTTGTTAAAGCTATAAAAGAAGCTAGAAAATTTGAAAAAAGTCATGATAAGTTAATAATTATAGCTGGTGCGTGTCAATCTGATTATGAAGAATTAATTAAAGCTGGTGCGAATTTTGCCTCTAGTCCTAAAAGAATAAATATTCATGCCTTAGATCCTGCTATAATAGCCACTAAAATGAGTTTATCAAAGGCTAGTGAAGATATTGATATTAAAGAAATATTAGAAAACACTAAGTATGGTAAAAATGGTATAGGTGGAGTAATAACAAAAGGAACTATGCATATAGGATACCCTAGATAGGAGAAATATGATAGGTCAAATAAGAGAAAAATTAAATGATTATGTAGGTGAAGAAGTGGTTATTAAATATAATTTAGGAAGAAATAAATATGAAAAATATAATGTTATTATAAAAGAATTATATGAAAATATATTTATAGTTGAATCTGATAATATTAAAAAATCATTTAGCTATAAAGATGTATTGACAAATACGATAAAAATTGATTATTAGTATTGATTTTATTAAAAAAATATTATATACTTAAAGTGTAATTACATACTGAAGGGAGTGTGAAATCGTGAAAATTACATCAATTACAGTTCATAAGGAAGTAAAAGAAAACTCAAGAATGAGAGGTAAAGCATCAGTTGTGTTAGATGATTGTTTTGCAATTCATGATATTAGAATAATTGAGGGAAATGATGGTTTATTTATAGCTATGCCAAGCCGTCAAAAATCAAATGGGGAATATAGAGATATAGCTCATCCAATCAATCAAGAAACAAGAAAAATGTTTGAAGATGAAATTATAAAAGCTTATAATGAAGCTGAATAAAAACTAGTTATCTAGTTTTTTTGTTTAAAAAAATATAAAAACCTATTGCATTTATATAATAATTTTGTTATAATTTTATTGCTTACTTAATTTGGCGACGTAGCTCAGCTGGCTAGAGCACCTGGTTCATACCCAGTAGGTCGAGAGTTCGAATCTCCCCGTCGCTACCATTAGTTAATTAACCATTGATTTTCAATGGTTTTTATTTTGCTTGATCTTATGTGTACAAATATCATCGACCTTTTTATAGTGCGTATTATATATTTTTTTTCAATCTTTTTTATATTTTTCTATAGTGATTATTAAAATATATAATAAATTATAGATTTAAAATTAATTAAATGATATAATTTTTATAAGAGGATATGATACTCTTATGAAAGGAATTGATTTAAATGAATGAAAAAGTTGCAATTATAACAGGTGGTGCTAGTGGAATAGGATTAGCTACTGCTAAAAAACTATTAAGTAATGGCGCTTATGTAGTTATTCTAGATTTATCTGATAATGTAGAAGAAATTGCTGCATGTTTAGGAAGCAATTGTATTGGTATAAAATGCGATGTATCAAATGAAGAAAATGTAGTTAGATGTGTTGATGTTGTATCTAATAAATTTGGTCACATTGATTATTTAGTTGCAAATGCAGGAATTGGTGGAAGTCCAGCTAAAGCACATGAAGTAAGCTTAGATGAATGGAACAAAGTAGTATCTGTAAATCAAACTGGAATATTTTTAATAAATAAGTATGTTATAAAAGAAATGCTTAAAAATAAAAAAGGAGCTATTGTAAATACATCAAGTATGTATGGATTAGTTGGAACAACGGCAAGTTTTACTTATTCGGCTACTAAAGGAGCTATTAATCAAATGACTAGATCTTTAGCACTAACTTATGCACGTGATAATATTAGAATTAATGCTATAGCCCCTGGATATGTTGATACTCCTATATTATCTGAAGTACCACTTGAAATGAAAAATATGATGGCTAATCAGTTACCAATAGGAAGACTTGGAAAAGATACTGAAATAGCTGATTTAATATGTTATTTATTAAGTGATTCAGCATCATTTATGACTGGTGCTATAGTTCCAATAGATGGCGGATATGTGGCAGGATAATGTTTAAAACACCAATAATAATGTATAAAAATGAAAATATTTTATAAATAAAGTTAAATTATATGTATTTAGACTTAAAATATCATTTTTTAAAATAAAAAGGTTGCTTTTTATTTTTTTTATGGTAAAATACTTACTTGCAATTTGAAAGGGATGAGATTATGGTAGAAGTTTTAAATGAAGTAAATGTGTTTTTAAATATATTAGAAAAAGAAAGTTTAATATTAGCATATAAAAGAAATATGGTCTTTGGACTTAGCAAAGGATTAGATATTTCATTAGATGAAATGGATTTAAATATTTTAAAAAAAAGCACACAAGTATTTGGTGTATCAAAAGATGAGTATTTAAATTGGTATGAGTATTATTTAAGACATTTTAATAAAGTTTTAAATAAAGAACAATTTAGAGAATTTTTAGATAAAAGAAGTAAGGGTGAGGATGTTACTTCTTATCTACCTTTAAAAACATATAAACAAAATAATGTTATAGAACCAAATAAGCATGTTAAATTATTAAAAAACGCATAATTGCGTTTTTTTAGTTTAAAATTTTAATTTTAATTACTTTATTATTTATTTCAATTATCCTATCTTCTTCTAAATTTTTTAATTCTCTCCACATAGCAGATCTATCAACTGCTATATAAGAAGCAAGATTATTAGAAGAATAATATATACTTTTAGAACCTGTTTTTTTAGTTTGAATTTCTAGATATTTTAACAATTTATTTCTTATTGTTTTTTGTGATAATATTTCAATTCTATCGTTTTTTTCACTTATTTTATTGAATGTTATTTTAAGTAAATTTTGTATAAAAATATTATAATATAAATTATTATTTTTACTAATTATATAATCATAGTCGAGTATGATTATTTTAGTTTCTTCTTTAGTAATTATTTGATATTCATTATTAGAAATGTTAGAAAACATAGAACCAAATATAGAATTTTCTTTTATATCTTCAACTACTGTTACGTTACCATTATAATCTGTTTTAATTATTTGTATGAAACCATATACCACAAAGCCAATTATGTTTTGATTTTTAACAGTTGATAATATAGTCAAATCTTTTTTGTATGTAAGTGTATTCGCTTCTAGTTCTTTTAATAATTTTTCTATATCATTATTATTTATATTTTCAAATAAATTATTCATGAATACCACCTGTAAATAATATATCATTTTTTTCAAAATGTTGCAATTGCAACATACTTATTTTAAAAATGTGTGATATATTTGTCTTATTGTAGGAGGTATTTATGAAGGTTATAAAAAGAGACGGACATATGGTTGATTTTTGTCCAGACAAAATAGAAGAAGCTATTACTAAGGCAAATAACGAGGTAGATGAAGAAGAACAAGCTAGTTCTACCCAAATTAAAAATATAATTAAATATATTGAAAAATTGGGTAAAAAGAGAATTTTAGTTGAGGATATTCAAGATATAATTGAAATGAAACTTATGTCTATTGGTAAGTATGAATTAGCTAAAAAATATATTACTTATAGATATACAAGGGAATTAGTAAGAAAAAGTAATACTACTGATTTAGCTATAAAAGAATTAATAGATGGTGAATCAGAGTATTGGAATACTGAAAATTCTAATAAAAATGCAAGGGTTGTAACAACTCAAAGGGATTATTTAGCTGGAATTACAAGTACTGATATTACAAGAAGATTTTTACTTCCAGAGGATATAGTTGAAGCACATGATGCAGGAATAATTCATTTCCATGATGCAGATTATTTTGCTCAAAATGCACTTCATAATTGTGATTTAATAAATCTAGAAGATATGCTTCAAAATGGAACTAGTATAAATGGAGTAATGATTGAAAAACCACACAGGTTCTTAACAGCTATGACTATAGCTACTCAAATTATTACTGCTGTAAATTCTAGTCAATATGGTGGATGTACAATTACATTATCACACTTAGCACCTTTTGTAAGGGATAGTTATAATAAATATTTAGATAAATATAAAAAGCGCAAATTAAATAAGGAAGATTGCATAAAATACGCTAAAGAAGATTTACAAAAAGAAATAATTGATGGTGTTCAAACATTCCAATATCAAATAAATTCTATGACTACTACAAACGGTCAAGCACCTTTTTTAAGTGTTTGTATGTATTTAGGTGAGACAGAAGAATATAAAGAAGAACTTGCCATGATCATAGAAGAAGTTTTAAAACAACGTATAATGGGTATGAAAAATGAAAAAGGAGTATATATAACACCAGCTTTTCCTAAATTATTATATGTTCTAGAAGAAGATAATATAAATGAAGATTCTAAATATTATTATTTGACTAAATTAGCTGCTGAATGTACTGCAAAAAGAATGGTACCTGATTATATTTCAGAAAAAATAATGAAACAATTAAAAGTTGATAAAAATGGTAATGGACAATGTTATCCATGTATGGGATGTCGTTCTTTCTTAACTCCTTATGTAGATAATAATGGTAAACCAAAATACTATGGTAGATTTAATCAAGGTGTTGTAACTATTAATTTACCTGATGTAGCTTTGTCTAGTGATAAGGATATGGATTTATTCTTTAAAATACTTGATGAAAGACTAGAATTATGTCATAGAGCATTACAAATAAGACATAAAAGACTTTCAAAAGCTACTAGTGATGTTGCTCCTATTTTATGGCAGCATGGCGCTTTAGCTCGTCTTAAGAAGGGTGAGAGTATTCATGAATTATTACATCATGGTTATTCTACAATATCACTTGGATATGCCGGACTTTATGAATGCGTTAAATATATGACTGGTAATAGTCATACTGATGGATCAGTTGGTAGAGATTTCGGACTTAAAGTAATGCAATATATGGTTGATAAATGTAATAAATGGAAAGAACTTGAAGATATTGATTATAGTGTATATGGTACACCAATTGAATCTACAACATATAAGTTTTCTAAATGTCTAAAAGAAAGATTTGGCGTTATTAAAGGAATTACCGATAGAAATTATATTACTAATTCTTATCATGTACCAGTTTTTGAAGAAATTGATGCATTTACTAAATTAAAATTAGAAAGTGAATTTCAAAAATTAAGTCAAGGTGGAGCAATATCATATATTGAAACTCCTAATTTAACTAATAATTTAGATGTAGTATTAGAAGTAATTAAATTTATTTATAATAATATTATGTATGCTGAATTAAATACTAAATCTGATTATTGTCATGTATGTGGATCTACTAATGAGATATTAATAGATGAAAACTTAGAATGGTATTGTCCAAATTGTGGTAATAGAGATCATGATAAGTTAAGTGTAGCTCGTCGTACTTGTGGATATATCGGAACTAATTTTTGGAACAAAGGAAGAACACAAGAAATAAAAGAAAGAGTTATTCATATAGATAACAAGGATGATTCTGATGAGATATAATAAAATAAGAAAAATGGATATTTCTAATGGTGAAGGTATTAGAGTTTCAATATTTATGCAAGGTTGTAGTTTTAACTGTGAAGGTTGTTTTAATAAAGAAACTCATGATTTTAATTCTGGAATAGAATTTACAAATGATACTATAAATAGAATATTAGAATTAGCTAGTAAAGATTATATTGTAGGACTTTCTATTTTAGGTGGTGAACCATTACATCCTAAAAATATAGAAGGAACTACTTTACTTGCTAAAAAATTTAAAGCAAAATATCCAGATAAAACTATATGGGTATGGAGTGGATTTTTATTTGATAAGGACTTAAAGGATAAAGAAATATTAAAATATATAGATGTTCTTATAGATGGGCAATTTAAAATAGATTTGTATAGCCCTAAATTAAAATGGAAAGGTTCATCCAATCAAAGAGTAATAGATGTTAAAGAATCATTAAAAAATAATAAAATTGTATTAAAAGATGAATTAGTAGGAGTATAAAATGAGATTAAGAGGCTTTGAAGTAGTTAAAGGCTATGAAGATAAAAATATAAATTTACCAGTAAGAAAAACTAAGTATTCTGCTGGTTATGATGTTGAGGCTGCAGAAGATGTTGTTATTAAACCATATGAACCAGGAATGAAGCCAACACTAATTCCAACTGGATTAAAAGCATACTGTTTAGAAGATGAGTATTATATGTTAGTAAATAGGAGTAGTGGACCTAAAAAAGGATTTGTAATGAGCAATTCAATTGGTATAGTAGATGCTGATTATTATGGAAACGAAACAAATGATGGACATTTTTACTTTCAATTTTGGAATTTTAATAAAGACGATTTAATAATTCATAAAGGTGATGTTGTTGGTCAAGTTATATTTATGAAATATTTAACTGTTGATAATGATTCTTCAGAAGGTATTAGAACTGGTGGATTTGGATCAACTTATAAGTAAGTAATTATTACTTGCTTTTTTTAATTTTAAAAATATTGAATAATACTATAAAATATGATAATATTTTAATAGTTATAATAAAGGAGTTGTAAAAAATATGAAAAATAAAAAAGGATTTACATTAATAGAATTACTAGCAGTAATAATAATACTAGCAGTAATAGCTTTAATTGCAACACCAATAGTATTAAATGTAGTAGATAATGCAAAGAAAAGTGCAAATAAAGATTCGGCATACGGACTTCTAGATTCAGCTAAATTATACTATATGGAAAGCCTACTTGATGAAAATAGATCATTAAGTGGAAACTTAATATATAAAATAAATGTATCAGGACGTAAACCAGATAGTGGAACTGTTTATATAAATAGTAAAGGAGAAATCGCACTTTCAGTAGTATATGATAAAGTATGTTTTACTAAGAATTATGAAGATACTGATTTAACTGAATCTGATGATATAGAAAATTGTATAGTAACAGTACCAAGAGAATTATATAAAGATACAGTTTTAAATGGAGCAGATCCAGAACTAAAAGATAATTTAGTAGCAGTAACAATTAATACAGATGGAACTGTAAAAAAGGCAGATATATATAGTGAATGGTATAACTATACAAATAAGACATGGGCAAATGCAGTATTATTAAATGGTAATGATACATATAAGGTAGGAGATACAATAGAAGAAAATAATATAAAAGCATATTATGTATGGATACCAAGATATAAATACCAAATATTCTATGATGGAGTAAATGATACAACAAAACAACTAATAAATATAGAATTTGAAAATAAAGATACTACAAAATCAAATGGTACAACAAAAGATAGTTGGTTAATACATCCAGCATTTACATTTGGAGATACAGAACTAAATGGAATATGGGTAGGAAAGTTTGAACTAACAGGTGATACAAATACTCCAACAATAAAACCAAAAGTAACAAGTTTAAGAAATGAAAATGTAAGTACATTATTTGCAACTACTCAAAAATTAAGTACAAATTCAAGTATGTTAAAGAATATAGAGTGGGGAGCAATAGCTTATTTAACAACTTCAATATACGGACAAGGGTTAAATGAAGTAAGAATAAATAATAGTAGTACATATATAACAGGATGTGCAGCAACTAGTGAAAATGGTAGTGCATATACTGGATGTGAGAATGCATATAATAAGGATATAGGATATCTTGCAAGTACAACAGGAAATATAAGTGGAATATATGATATGAGTGGTGGAGCATGGGAATATGTGATGGGAGTAATGGAAGATAGTTTAAATAGTAATACTCCATCAAGTGGTAGAGATACAACAAATAATTCAGGATTTACCGGAAAAAATCTATATGATAATTCAACTACAGCAGGTATAGCATTTCCAGAAAGTAAGTATTATGATATATATAAATATGGAACAACCTATAATGATGGCGCTGCATACTCAAGATATCTTATAGGAGATGCAACAACAGAAACAAAAGGATGGAATGGAGATTATGCGCACTTCGTTCAGTTTAGTGGTCCATGGTTCGTGCGTAGCGGTGGTTATAGCAATGGTATTGTTGCCGGCATTTTCATATTTTCCAAAAATCACGGTCTTGCCCACAGCAGCTATTCTGCCCGTGCAGTTTTAAGATAAAATATATAAATTTGATAACAAGAAATTAATTTTTCTTGTTTTTTTGCATTTTTTGAAAAAATTTGCTCTAAAAAAAAGGATTTTATAGATTTTTTTCGTATATAACTAGTAGGAGGTGAAAAATGAAATTTAGAACATGCAAGTATGAAAAAGTATTTTATTATGTAATATTATCTAATAAAGACATATTAAAAAGATATGTAGAAAACTTAATAGGAGAAAAAGTAACATATGTAAATATATTAAATTCAAAATTAATAGTAAGTAATATAGAGCTAAAATCAAAAACAGTAGATATATTACTTGAAGTAGATGATAGTATAGTAAATATAGAAATAAATACGAAATTTTCA
>CAKPNP010000020.1 GCA_934169415.1 uncultured Bacilli bacterium | reverse complement strand
TTTTATTATTATACTTTAAATATCTAAATATACGTTTAAGAGTCATTATAATATTTATTTAATGCCCCCCCCCAGGGTTACTATTTGTTAATTTCATATTATTACTCCTATCAATTTTTCCTAAATTTTAAATTTGCGAATTATTTTACCCACATATTATTTTTATCTATTAAAATAATATCACATTTCATAGTATTATTCAATTAAAAGCATACAAATTATCTTATTAATTTTATTTACAATTCCAAAAAAAACAAGGAATAAATCCTTGTTTTGAAACTTAACTAAAAATTATTTAATAATTTCAGAAACGTTACCAGCACCTACAGTGTGTCCACCTTCACGGATAGAGAATTTAGTACCGTTTTCAATAGCAATTGGAGCTATTAATTCAACAGTAATTTCAACATTATCCCCAGGCATAACCATTTCAACACCAGCAGGTAATTCAATAACACCAGTTACATCTGTAGTTCTAAAATAGAATTGTGGACGATAATTTGTAAAGAATGGTTTATGACGTCCTCCTTCTTCTTTAGTTAATACATAAACTGTAGCTTTGAATTTTGTATGAGGAGTAACTGTACCAGGTTTAGCTAATACTTGACCTCTTTCAACTTCGTCACGAGCAACACCACGTAATAATACACCAGCGTTATCTCCTGCTTCAGCATAATCTAATTGTTTACGGAACATTTCAATTCCTGTAACAACTGTTTTCTTAGTTTCTTCTCTTAAACCAACAATTTCAACTTCATCATTAAGTTTTAATTGACCTCTTTCAACACGTCCTGTAACAACTGTTCCACGACCAGTGATTGTAAATACGTCTTCGATTGGCATTAAGAATGGTTTTTCAGTATCACGAGCTGGAGTTTCAATATATGAATCAACAGTATCCATTAATTCTTCAACTTTAGCTACCCATACTGGATCTCCTTCAAGTGCTTTTAAAGCTGATCCACGGATAATTGGAGTATTGTCGCCATCATATCCATATTCAGTTAATAATTCACGAATTTCCATTTCAACTAAGTCTAGTAATTCTTCATCATCAACCATATCACATTTGTTCATGAAAACTACCATACGAGGTACACCAACTTGACGTGAAAGTAAGATATGTTCACGAGTTTGTGCCATAGGTCCATCTGTTGCAGCAATAACTAATATTGCTCCATCCATTTGAGCAGCACCTGTAATCATGTTTTTAACATAATCAGCATGTCCTGGACAGTCAACATGTGCATAATGTCTCTTGTCTGTAGAATATTCGATATGAGCAGTATTAATAGTAATACCTCTTTCTCTTTCTTCTGGTGCTTTATCGATATTAGCAAAATCTACTTGTTCGTTACCATTTTTTCCAGCTAAAACTTTAGAAATAGCAGCAGTTAAAGTAGTTTTACCATGATCTACGTGTCCAATTGTACCAATGTTAACATGTGGTTTTGAACGATCAAATTTTTGTTTTGCCATTTTAATTTCCTCCTTATATTTGATTACATAATTAATTTTATACTAATTAGTATAAAAATTCAAGACTTTTATACTAATTTGTACCATTTTTTTTGATAATATCTTCAGCGATATTTCTTGGAACTTCTTCATAATGATCGAATACCATTGTGAATTGTCCACGACCTTGAGTATTTGAACGTAAGCTTGTTACATATCCAAACATTTCAGCTAAAGGAACCATTGCATCAATAGCAATTGCATTTCCTCTTGATTCTTGTCCCATAGGGCGTCCTCTACGTGATGTAACATCACCCATAACTGAACCTAAATATTCATCTGGAACAATAATTTGTACTTTCATAATTGGTTCTAGAAGTACTGGTTTACATTTGTTTTTAGCTTCTTTTAAAGCCATAGATGCAGCTATTTTATAAGCCATTTCTGATGAATCGACATCATGATATGATCCATCGAATAATGTAGCTTTAACATCTATCATTGGGAATCCTGCAAGTACACCAGTTTGCATAGCTTCTTGTAATCCCTTATCAGTAACTGGAATATATTCTCTTGGAACAACTCCACCTACTACTGCATCAACAAATTCATAACCTTTATCAGGATTTGGTTCAAATTTAATCCATACGTGACCATATTGTCCACGTCCACCTGATTGTTTAATATATTTACCTTCACATTCACCAGCTTGTGTTAATGTTTCACGGTAAGAAACTTGTGGTTGACCAACATTAGCATCAACACCAAATTCTCTTCTCATACGATCAACTATGATATCAAGGTGTAGTTCACCCATACCAGCTATTATAGTTTGACCTGTTTCATGATTTGTACTAGCTCTAAAAGTTGGATCTTCTTCAGCTAGTTTTTGAAGTGCTAATCCCATTTTATCTTGATCAGCTTTTGATTTTGGTTCAACAGTTAATTCGATAACTGGTTCTGGGAATTCCATAGATTCCAAAATACAAGCATTCTTTTCTTCACATAAAGTATCACCTGTAGTTGTATTTTTAAGTCCTACAGCAGCAGCGATATCTCCTGCAAATACTTCAGAAATTTCAGTTCTGTTATTAGCATGCATAAGTAGAATACGTCCTACTCTTTCCTTAACATCTTTTGTTGCATTAAGTACATAAGAACCACTTGATAAATGTCCTGAGTAAACTCTAAAGAATGTAAGTTTACCAACAAATGGATCTGTCATAACTTTAAATGCTAAAGCAGAAAATGGTTCAGAATCAGCTGGATGTCTTACTATTTCATTTCCGTTTAAATCAACACCTTTAATAGATGCAATATCAGTTGGAGCTGGTAAGTAATCAACTACAGCATCAAGTAATAATTTAACACCTTTGTTTCCTAATGCATCAGAACATAATACTGGGAAGAATTCAGCAGCTAATGTACCTTTTCTTATACAAGCTTTAACTTCTTCTAAAGTTACTTCTTCTCCTTCTAAGTATTTATTCATTATTTCATCATCAAATTCAACAACAGTTTCAATTAAATCATTTCTTTTTTCTTCAACTAAACTAACTAATTCAGATGGAATTTCTATTTCTGTTGCATTTTCTTCAGGTTTACCATCATATTTATAAGCTTTTCTAGTTAATAAATCAATTATACCTGTAAATTCATCTCCTGAACCAATTGGCCATTCGATAGGTTTTGCAAGTACACCTAAACGGTCTTTAATTGATTTTAAACTGTATTCAAAGTCAGCACCCATTTTACCCATTTTATTACAACAGATCATTCTTGGAACTTTAAATTCAGTTGCTTGACGCCATACAGTTTCAGTTTGTGGTTCAACACCAGCTTGAGCATCAAGAAGTGCAACAGCACCATCAAGTACACGAAGTGAACGAGATACTTCAACAGTAAAATCTACGTGTCCTGGAGTATCGATTATATTTAATCTATGTTTTTTCCAGAATGCTGTAGTTGCAGCTGAAGTAATAGTTATACCACGTTCTTGTTCTTGTGCCATCCAGTCCATTTGTGATTCACCATCATGTGTTTCACCAATTTTGTGGATTTTACCTGTATGGAATAAAATTCTCTCTGTAGTAGTAGTTTTTCCAGCATCAATATGAGCCATAATACCAAAATTACGAGTATTCTCTAAACTATATTCACGAGCCATAATTTAATCCTTTCTTACCATCTATAATGAGCAAATGCTTTGTTAGCTTCTGCCATTCTATGAGTATCTTCACGTTTTTTAACAGCAGCTCCTGTTCCATTTGCTGCATCGATAATTTCGTTTGCTAAATTTTCAGACATAGAATGTCCTCCACGTAATCTAGCATATTGAACTAACCATCTTAAACCTAAAGCTTGACTTCTATCAGGTCTAACTTCGATTGGTACTTGATAGTTAGCACCACCAACACGACGTGATTTAACTTCTAAAGCTGGTTTGATATTATCTAAAGCTTTATTAAGTACGTCCATTGGTTCAGAATTTGTTTTTTCTTTTATAATGTCAAAAGCATCGTATAGTATTGTTTGTGCAGTACCTTTTTTACCATCATACATAAGTCTATTAATTAATTTAGTAACTAATTTTGAGTTATATATTGGATCTGGTAATACGTCTCTTTTAACAGCACGTTTCTTACGCATAATATTCTCCTTTCTTATTATTTAGTTTTTTTTGGTTTTTTACTACCGTATTTAGAACGACCTTGACGACGTTTTTCAATACCTGCAGTATCCATAGTACCACGAATTATATGGTATCTAACACCGATTAAGTCTTTTACACGTCCACCACGAATTAATACAACGCTGTGTTCTTGTAAGTTATGTCCTTCACCAGGTATATAAGCTGTAACTTCCATACCGTTAGATAATCTAACACGGGCATATTTACGTAAGGCTGAGTTTGGTTTCTTTGGAGCCATTGTTCCAACACGAGTACAAACCCCTCTTTTTTGAGGACTTGTTTGATTAGTTCTCTTTTTATCCTTACTATTAAATCCAATGTTTAAAACTGGTGATTTACTTTTTCTAGTTTTATCTGTACGTTTCTTTCTAACTAATTGGTTAATTGTAGGCATATGTTTCTCCTTTCTTTACACACTTCCAGGTGTTTCTTTTTCAATCTTAATTAAAGATTTGCCTTTCAGCAAACCAAAAATTAATCGATATTAATATATCACTTTTAATGCTTTATTGTCAAGCATCTTAATTATATTTTATGAAATATTATCAAAATAAATTCTTTTCTACTATTTCATCTTTAAATCTGTATAATTTAGCAGGACGTCCCATCTGTCCTTCATTAACATCTAAAGTGTCTTCTATATAATCAAGTGCTAAAAGTTTTTTTCTAAAATTTCTTCTATCTAGTTCTTTATCTAATACAAATTCATATATCTTTTGAATTTCAGGAATAGTAAAATCACTTGGAAATAATATTTTTAACATATTAACGTTTCTAATCTTATCTTTAAATGTTTCTATTAATTTACTAACTATTTTATCATGGTCAAAAGCTAACTTGGGTATTGAATCTATATCGAACCATTCTAATTCTAAATCAGTTGGTTGTTGTTTTAATTTTAAAGTTATACTATTTATTAGTCCTATATATGAAGTTGCTATAACTCTAGAATCTTTATTTCTTGATAAATCACTAAAAGTATAACACTGCTCTATATATAAATTTGGTATACCAAGTTTAGTAACTACTAAAGATGTAATATTATCCTCTAAAGTTTCAGTATTTAATACCATAGATCCAGGTAACATCCAATATCCTTTATATGGTTCTTTATTCTTTTTTTCTAATAGGATTTTAATTTTGCCTTTTTCTATTGTAAATATTCCTATTAAAGTTTCTAGCATTTGATAATAATCTCTTTTGGGCTCAGCCATAAATTCTCTCCTTTTGTGTTTCGAACACACTATAAGATTTTATATTAAAAAAAATGATTTGTCAAATTACTAAAAAAGAATAACATAAAGTTACTCTAATTTTGAAATTGTGAATTGTATAATTCAGCATAAAAACCATTTTTATTTATTAGTTCATCATGAGTTCCGGTTTCTATTATATTGCCATCCTTCATAACAAGTATTAAATCAGCATTTTTAATAGTAGATAGTCTATGTGCTATTATAAATGATGTTCTACCAATTGTTAATTTATCCATTGCACTTGCTACTAATTCTTCTGTTCTTGTATCAACATTACTAGTAGCTTCATCAAGAATTAAAAATGGAGCATCTTCTATCATACCACGTGCTATAGTAAGTAATTGTTTTTGGCCACTAGATATAGAATCTGATTCAGTAATAACATAATCTAAAGCACCTGGTAAAGTTTTAATAAAATGATCTACCCCTACTACTTTTAATGCTTCCCATATCTGTTCATCACTAACATTTTTCTTATTAAATTTTATATTATCTCTAACAGTACCTTCAAATAACCAAGTATCCTGTAGTACCATAACAAATAAATCATGAATGTTTTCTCTTGTTAAAGAGTTAGTAGATACACCATCAATTAATATATCTCCTTTATTTATTTCATAAAATTTCATAAGTAAATTAACCATTGTAGTTTTACCAGCACCTGTTGGTCCTACTATAGCAACCTTAGTACCAGGGAGTGCTTTTGCACTAAAATCATGAATTATAATTTTATTTTTATTATATCCAAATGAAACATTTTTAAATTCTATTTCACCTTTTACTTTTGATTTATCTAAATGTTTAGTTAGAGAGGATTCATCTTTCATAACTGGTTCATCAAGTATTTCAAAAACGCGTTCTGATGAAGCTGCTGTAGTTTGTAAACTTGTCATAGCCTGTGCTATTTGTGAAAGTGGATTTGTAAATAATCTTACATATATCATAAATGCTACTATAACACCAAATGATATAATACCATTAGAAGTTAGTATTGCACCAACTATACATACCATAACATAACCTAAATTACCAACAAATCCCATAATTGGTTGCATAAGTCCTGATAAAAATTGACTTTTTCTATTACATTCATATAACTCTTTATTTAATTTATCAAATTCTATAGTAGCTTTATTATAACCATTATAAGCTTTTACTACATTATGCCCTGAATATATTTCTTCTATATAGCCATTTAATGAACCCAATATTTTTTGTCTTTCAACAAAGTATTTTTGAGATTTTTTTAATATAGAAGCCATAAAAGTAAAACCAATCAAACTAGATATTATAGCTGTTATAGCCATTATATAATTAGTTACAAACATCATTATAATTGAGCCTATAAAAAGTGTTATACTACTAACTAATGTAGCAATACTTTGATTCATATTTTGTGATATAGTATCAACATCATTTGTTACTCTAGATAGTACATCACCAGTTTCATTTTTATCAAAATATTTAAGTGGTAATGAATTTATTTTTAAACTTATCTTACTTCTTAAATTTTTAGCAAAGTTATTAGATATAGTAGTTAAAATAAAGCTTTCTAAATAGCCTAGTAAAGAACTAGTTACATATAATATTAAAAGAAGTAAAGATATCTTTTTAATATTTGTCATATTAATTTCTGGTTTGATTTCATTATATATAGATTCTGGTAATAAAGATATCTTATCCATATAATTTGAATCTTGATTCATTAATTCTTTAAGTTTTATTTTATCTTCAATACTAATTGTGTCACTAGATAGTATAGAATTTATTTTTTCTTCACTAACATTAGGTTTAATACCTAGTGTTATTTCATCTGTTAAAAGTGATAATTTATTAGGAGAAATTAAAGATAGTATAGCACTAATAAATGCAAATATTAAAGATATAATTAATAAGTATCTATAATTATTTAAACTTTTTAAAAGTCTTTTCATAGATCCTTTAAAATCTTTAGATTTTTCGAAATTTCTTCCTGGTCTAGGCATTTTCTAACTCCTCCTTTGATAATTGTGATAAAGCAATTTGTTTATATACTTCACAATTTTTAAGTAGTTCTTTATGTGTTCCAATTCCTACACATTTTCCCTTATCTAAAACTATTATTTTGTCAGCATTCATAATAGTTCCAATCCTTTGAGCTACAATTAAACAAGTTGCGTCTTTTGTATATTTTTTAAGTTCAGTTCTAAGAGTTAAATCAGTCTTATAATCAAGTGCTGAAAATGAATCATCAAATATATATATTTCAGGTGATTTTGCTATAGCACGAGCTATACTTAAACGTTGTTTTTGCCCACCTGATATATTTGTTCCACCTCTTGAAATATGAGATTTATATGTATCACTCATTTTACTTACAAACTCAGTTCCTTGAGCTACATCGATAGCTTCTTTAATTTTATCAATTGTAATATCAGTCCCACTATCTCCATATCTAACATTATCTAATATGTTTCCAGTAAACATAACTGCTTTTTGTGATACATACCCTATTTTGTTATTTAAAGAATATTGCTCATAATCTTTAACATTTACTCCATCAACTAAAACCTCACCTAAAGTAACATCATAAAATCTTGGAACTAAATTAATAAGTGTTGACTTGCCACTTCCTGTTGAACCTATAAATGCAACTGTTTCACCCTTATTTACTTTAAATGATATATCTTCTAGTATATACTCCATTGCATCAGGATATTTAAATGAAACATTTTTAAATTCAACTGTACCAACTGAGGTACCATTTTTAATAGCCCCATCTTTTATACTGATATTACAATCTAATATTTCATTTATTCTTCTTGCTGATACTTGTGCTCTTGGCCATATCATAAATATCATAGCAAGCATTAAAAATGACATAATAACTTGCATACCGTAACTTGAAAATACTACTACATTACTAAATATAGTGATTTTATCTAAAAATCCAGCTTTTTCTATTAATATTGCACCAATAAAATATATGCCTAAAGTTAATCCGTGCATAACAAGACTCATAACGGGATTTAAGATTGAAAAACATCTTTGATTAAATAATTGATTATCAGTTAAAGTTTTATTAACATTTTCAAATCTATCTTGTTGAAATTCTTCTGCGTTAAATGCTCTAATTACTCTAATACCAGTTAGATTTTCTCTCATTACACCGTTTACTTTATCTATTAATTTTTGAACTTTTTCAAATCTTGGAAGTACTATTATCATAAGAGTTATTATAGTAATAAGTAATACTAATACACATCCAAATGTAAGCATACTAAGTTCAAAACTCTTATCTAGTATTTTTGATATTGCCCAAAAAGCCATTATAGGAGCTTTTATTAGCATTTGAAGTCCCATAGATATAAGCATTTCAATTTGAGTTACATCGTTTGTTGTTCTAGTAATTAAACTACTAGTTTGAAATTTCTTCATTTCTTCTAATGAAAATAAACTTACTTTTTTAAATATTTTACTTCTTAAATTCAATGAAAAATTAGCTGATAATTTACTTGCTAAATATCCTACTATTATAGCTGAAGTTAAACTTCCAAAAGCACATAATAGCATATAAGAACCTTGCTTTAATATTTCGCCCATAGTACTATTTTCAGTTTGTACAAGACGTGTTATAGCACTCATATAATCAGGTAATTTTAAATCTAACCAAACTTGGGCTACAATTAAAACAATACAACTTAGAATTAAAAAATAATCCTTTTTTGTAAAATTTTTAAATAATTTAAACATAACATCACCTTTCTAAATTTTTAATAATTTTATTTATAGTATTATAAAAAATATTTACCTCATCATCACTTATATTAAAAAAAGCTATATCATTTATAAGTTTTATTTTTTCTTTTAAAGTATTATTTATATCCATTCCCTTTTTAGTGATAATGATTTTATTTACCCTAGCATCACTTTTATTATACTCTTTTTTAATTAAGCCATTCTTTTCCATTGTATGTAATACACCTGAAATTGTTGACCTTCTAATATTCAATTTACTTTCTATGTCTTTTTGATAAATTATTTGATTGGTTATTAAATAATTTAATATTTCACATTGAACAGGAGTTATATTATTTTCTCTAATAAATGGATCATTAGAAATTCTTTTTAATATAACCATTTCTAACTTTCTTATCTCAAACAAATTTTTCATATTACACCTCATTTTGTTAGGGTACTAACAATAATTATACTATTCATAAAATTAAAGTCAATATTTTTTATATTTTTGTGGTATAATATATTAGGTGATTGGTTATGAAGAACATATCAATAGTAGTTTTTGGAATGATTTTATCTATAACAATGTTTATTGTATTTCTTCCATTTATACTATCATTTATTTTATTTAATTATTTATATAAAACATTAAAAAGAGCTTAACGCTCTTTTATTTTACTTCAATAATTCTGTTTTTAGTTACACAATTATTAGATAAATCACAAGCTTCATATGTTACTATCTTCTCACCTATTGTATTATCAAATCCAGTTATATTTATTTTTACTTCTCCATTACTATTATCAGAATATTCTATATCTTTTAATAAATCGTAATTTAAAGCTTCACTCTGTGATATAGTAACTTTTGTCGGAAGTATAAGTGTCGGTGCTATAGTATCACGTACAATAACTGTTCTTGTTAATTCTGATGTGTATTCATTATCGAATGCAGTATAAGTTACATTATATGTTCCAAGTAAATATACTGGAATCGATGCTATTTCTTTTCCATCTTGTAAATACTGAATTTCTATATTATCTAAAACTTCCCCTGTATATTTTTTAGCTTTAGCTCCTTTTTCTATATATTCAGAATTAATTTCAACATATTCTATATATTCACCATTAAGAACTAATATTGGTGAAAATTCATTATATTCTGTATCAGATGAAGTATCATTAATTGTATACTCATATTTGTTATTATTTAAAGTTATAGTTACAGATAAAGCGTTAGAAAATAATTCATTTGTTTTAGGATTTCTAACATCAAGTGGTAAAAAACCACCTTTTTTTAAATCAAGTAAAGTTATAGTTACGCTATCACCATTATTATTTGGAACCATATCTAAATTTTTATATGCCCACTTTTCACTTGCATTCTTTATTTCTTCTAACTGTTCAATATATGCTTTTTCCTTACTTTCCTTAATCGTAGAATTAACTGTTGGAAATACTATAAGTCCAATTACAGCAAGTATTATAAGTACAGTAATTAATTCAACTAAAGTAAAACCTTTTTTCATATTATCACCTATTCTACTTACTATTTTAGCACATTTTCTTATACTTTAACAATTCTATTTATTAAATTTTATAAATTTGTTATAATTATAATGGAGAGTGATAATATGGATTGTTTATTTTGTAAGATTGTTGATGGAAGTATTCCATCTAAAAAAATATATGAAGATGATACAGTTTTAGCCTTTTTAGATATTAACCCTGATTCTATGGGTCATACATTAATAATACCTAAAAAACATTTTAAAGATATAACAGATATAGATGAAACTTTAAATCATATATTTGAAGTAGCTAAAATGTTAAAGATAAAATTAGAAGAAAAACTTGGTTGTGATGGTGTTACATTTATTCAAAACAATGGAGATGTCCAAGAAATAAAACATTTTCACCTTCATTTAAAACCATACTACAAAGAAAATAAAAATTTAGATATAGAAAAAGTTTATGAATTATTATCATAAACTTTTTTTATCTTTGAACTTCATAAGTCATTTCAGCTGTTTTAGATAAATTAGCTGAAACTGAAGAACTAATTACTTTAGATTCTCCTGCTGCTATACTATCCCCAACGAAACCGGCTAATGTAACATCATTTCCATAATTATCTTTAGCATGAATTAAAAATTGTGTTAAAGTAGCTGTCTTATCAGATGTGTTTGTAACAGTTGTCTCAAGTAATGTTGTATTTGTTTCTGGATCATATATAAGTGATGTATTAGTAAATGAAAATTCTTCTAATGTTTTATCACCTATAACATCTGGATTAACATTTACTTCAGGTTGTTGTTCTTCCTGTTGATCATCAGGCTTTTTAGTATCATCCTTTTTTTTATTACATCCACAAACTAAGCTAACACTTAACACACCAACTAAACTTAGCATTAAAAATTTTTTCATTTAACTTCCTCCTATCATATATAAATTATATCATATGCAAATTTATTTGTAAATTAATTTAATTACTCTTTATAAACCAAGTTGCACTAACATCACAACTACTACTTGAAGGTGTTGGATTTGGTAATTCAAATTTAACCATTACAGGAACTTTAAAAGCAGAGCCAAAACTTATTGCGTTACCTGGTTGTAATATTCTAATCCTTTTAATAATCTCATCAGTTACGTTTGGAACCATTTTTCTTATATATTCAAAATCAGCTGGGTGAATCATTTTAAATATTATAAAATTATTACACTGTGAAAGTGAAGTTTCAGATAATTCAGAAGGTCTTTGTGAAATAAGTCCTAACATAACTCCATATTTTCTTCCTTCTTTAGTAATTCTATCAAATATATTATATCCAATTAATTCAACATCATTATCATTTTGAACATATCTATGTGCTTCCTCTAATATAATATGAAATGGTAAACTTGCCCTATTATCTAATTCTTTAGAATAATCAAATAACATTTTAGAATATATTTTTACTATTACTTTAGCAAATCTATCATCAACATAATTAATATTAAAATTAATTATTTGGGCTTTTCTACCATTAACTGAAGTCATTAATTCTTTTATATATTCATGTTTAGTTACATATCTATCATACCTAAAATAATTACTGTAATCACCATTAATTAAACTATGTAATCTAACTTTTAAAACATTGCATTCCTCATATACTCTATTACTATTTAAGACGCCTTCACTAATAAGTGCGAAATCAAATGCTTTTTCTAAATCTTCTAAAGTATAAACGAAATCTTCTTTAGGTAAATTTAACTCTAAATCATCTTGTAAAAATTTAGACATAAAAGTAGTTAATAATTCCATTTCCCTTATTTTACCAGATGCATCTATTAATAAACATTGTTTTAAAGGTCTAGTATATCCTGGTTGGAATACCGGTGTTTCTAGATTTAATTCTGATGTATTATAAAAAGATAAAACTGAAAATATTTGATCTCTTATTTGTGATGGTGGATTACCACTTGATAATATGTCAAGAATTGACCTTGCTATAATATCATTTTTATGTTTTATAACACTTTCATCATCACGAGCAAATACATTAACTAATTTTAAAGCTTTTTCTATTATTGGTAATTGTGAAGGTCTAGTAGCATTAAGTAAAAGAGCTATATCATCAACACTAAGTAACCAAAATGGTATTCTTAATACTTCTGATTCTGAAAAATTTAAGTTAGTAGTATATGCTTTAAACGAAATATTTTTATTTAACTCATTTATTTTAGAAAACGCTTGATGATATTCTCCATACGCATCAAATATAAAGAAACTTGCCTTATATGGAATATATAATTTTCTATCAAACACATTTTGTATAATACGGGCTACTCCACATGATTTACCAGAACCAGTAGAGCCTAATATAGCAAAATGGTTAGCAAAAAAACTATTAATATTAACTCCTATTTTAACACCATCATATATAGGGCTAGTTCCCAAATATAAATCTTTATTTTCTTGATAATTATCTATACCTATAATCATAGGTATTTTTTCTTTAGAAATTAATTTAACGCTAGAAGAAAAAGATGGTTTTACTATTACACCAAATACAAATTTATCATTAATTATTTCACCTAATAAATTTATATAAGCAATATTTTCTTTAATATCTGTTATTTCACCTATTATTTTTCTTTTTTCATCTTCCATAATAACATGTATATTAATTAAATTTTCAAATTTATTTATTTCTATATTTAATTTTAATAAAACTGTATTTTCTTCTATACCTATAATATTGCCTAACATATCATCACCTACTATTATAAGTATACATTTTAATAATTAAAAAAGCAAGAAAATCTTGCTATCATAAGAACTATTAGACTTAAATCTTTATAGTTCAATTTTTATTTCTTTATAAATTTTCTTTTAATTTTATTTATAAATTCTTTTCCAAAAACTTCTTCAAATAAATTGTTTTTAAGTGATAATACTACATATATTATAACTCCAATTGTAGCATATATAATTATTTCTAAAATAGACGATAATCTAGTATGACTAAATGACCCTATTATATTATTTTGAAGTAATCTAAATATCATTAATGATAACAACATTATTATATTTACTAATATTACCTTTATAAAAGTTGGTACACTATTTTTATAATCAACTTTATATTTTTTTCTTAAATTAAATAATAGATATACTACTGATATTCCTTGTACTAACATTGTTGTAATAATAGATCCGTAATATGCTTCAATTCCCATGTAATAAACTAAATTCATCATAGGAATATTAAGTACTGCTTTAAGTATAAAACTTCCAAATAAAGCTATAAATGCACTTTTAGGATCATTTAATGCATTAGTTGTATCTACTAATATACTAAAGAATGAATTTATTATAGTTTGAAATACATAAAAACTAAATACTTGCACACTTAATAAGTCATAGCCATAAAATAAAGTCCATACACTACTTGATAAAAAGTATATGCCTAAAGTCATTGGTAATGTAGTATATAAAATTATTTTTAATGCCTGATTTATTTTAAGTGAAACATCTTTATAATTTTTTAAAGTCGCACTACTTACTATATTAGGTATTATACTAGTAGTAAGTCCAAAAGATATTGATAAAATTATTATATTTAGTTTAGCTCCCCAAGTTGTTATTATAGATAAAATGTTTTCTGCATCTGAAACAGAATAACCTAAAGCAACAAGTCCTTTTACAACAGTAAAAGTATCTACATTATTATAAATTGATCTTACAAATTCAATTATAACAAAAGGTAGAGAATATAAAACTATTTGTTTAAATATTTTTTTATTGGTAATAGCTTTTTCAGGAGCTGTAATAGGTTCATCTCTTTTTAATACTTTTCTATTCTTATTAATTTTATAAAGTATATATAAATATGCAAATATAGCACCTGCTGTTGCCCCAAATGTTGCAACACCAACAGCTGTAGTAATAGATAAATTAAATACTTTAAGAACTAAAAAACTACCTAGTAATATTACTATTACCCTTACTAACTGTTCAATTACATTAGCAACTGCTGGAACAGCCATCATCCTATGTCCCTGAACATAACCTTTACTTACACTTAATATTGGTATAAATAATAAAGCTGTAGATATTATTCTAATAACAAATGTAATATCTTCTATTGTATTACCACCTTCTATATCCCCTATTATCATATAAGAAATACTAGGTGCGAAAATAAACAATATTAAAAAGCATATGATACCAATTACAACTATAATATTTCTACATATTTTATAAGCTCTTTCCTGGGAATTATAATAACCTAAAGTATTATATTCAGAAATAGTCTTAGCCATTGCAGAAGGTATTCCAGTAGATGATAAAGATGCAAAGACTGCATATATAGAATAAGCATAGCTATATAAAATAGAGCCCTGAACTCCTATTATAGCCCTAAAAGGTATAACATAAATTATACCAAGTATTTTACACAAAACTAACCCTAAAGTAGAGACAAAAGCTCCCTCAATAAATGTATTTTTTTTCAAAATCTCACTTCCCATACAAAATCATAGCAGAGAAACAATATATTTGTTCTTCCCCACTTACACAAATAGAAACTTGATACTTTATATCAATTATATCTTTATCTAGTATAAAATTATTAACACTTTCTTCTAAATCTTTTTCATGTGATTCATCAAATATTTTAACTTTCATACCATTCACCAAAATAATTATAATACTAAAGGGGCGAAAATAATGTCTAATCGTTAAGTTCTTTTCTTATTTTTTTGTAATCAGGACAATATTTTCCTACAACTAGCCAAAATTCTTTGGAATGATTAAAATGAACAAAATGAGATAACTCATGAATAATAACGTAATCAATTTTAGAAATATCATACTTTATAAGTTCACTATTTAGTGTAACATTATTGTTTTTTCTATTACAAACACCCCATCTTGAAGTCATTTTTCTTATTTTTAAATTTGGATAAGGAATATCCTCTAAAAAATTATCATACCAATAATTAAGTCTTTCCTTAAATATAGTTAAGGTTTGATTTTTTAACCATTTATCTAAAGAATTTGAATCATTAGCATATATTTTATAATCTGATATTTCTACACATATGGAAGGTTTAAAAACAACACCATAACATTTACCTAAATAATAAAATCTATCATTTTTTTCTTGTTTTTTTAAATCTTTATATAAAGCTTTTTTCAAAAATGAAACATTATCATCAAGAATTTTCGTTACAGTAAGTTTAGTAGTTAAAAAAGATGTGGTTACTACAATTTTACCATCTTTAACCCTTACATATGTATTTTTGTTATTTTTTCTAATTATCTCTACTTCATATATATTATTATCTATTTTATACTTCATGTTATTATTATATCAAACAATTATTTAAAATAAAAGAAAAAATCATGAATTAACATGATTTTTAGATTGTTTCAATCTTCATGAAATTAGTATGTGCTTCTTCTGGAACTCCACCTGCAACGATTACTAAATCACCAGTTGATAAATTCATCATTTCTTTAGCTGCAGATATTCCTTCTTTTACCAATTTATCCATATCATCAGATGCATTAACAACTTTAGTATAAACACCCCATTTAAGTGCTAATTCATGAGCTACTTTTTCATTTGGAACAACAGCTATAATATAAGCATTTGGTCTTAGGCTTGAAACATCTAAAGCAAGTTTTCCTGTTGTAGTTGATACAACAACAGCTTTAATTGGTAATGTTTTAGTAGCGTAAGATGTACATTCTGCTATAGTATTATGTACTTCATTTCCTCTTAATTTATATTCACTTAAATTATATTTAGTTATTTTTTCTACTTTATTACAAATAGTACTCATCATTTGTATAGTTTCTACTGGATATTTACCCATTGTAGTTTCATCACTAGTCATAATAGCATCGCAACCACGTAATATAGCATTACCAACATCAGTAACTTCAGCATTAGTTGGACGAATATTATTTTTCATACTAGTCATCATTTGTGTAGCCATTATTACACCTTTACCACTAGCATGACAAGCATCTATCATCATTTGAGAGTAAAGTGGTAAATTTTCAACACCAGTTTCAACTCCTAAATCACCACGTGCTACCATAATATAATCTGATGCATCAACTATTTCTTGTAAATGATCCATTGCATATTGAGTTTCAACTTTAGAAATAATTGTCATATTTGGTTTACCAAATTCTTTACATAAATTTCTAACTTCATTAACATCACTAGCACTGTTTACAAATGATAATGCTAAATAATCACCATTCATATCACAAGCATATTTAATATCTTCTCTATCTTGTTCTGATACAAATGGAATATCTAATTTTATACCTGGAATACAAACTCCACGTCTACTTTTAATAGTTCCACCATTCATAATACGGCAAGTTACTCCGTCTTTATCTTCTTCTTCTACTACTAATTTATAGAATCCATCATCAAGTAAAACTGACATACCTTTATGTAAATCTTTAACAATATTTCTATAGTTAAATGAAATAGCCTCTTTAGTACCTTTATCTTTTAAATCTTCTTCTACTATTCTAATTGTAGATCCTTCAACTAATTCGATATAATCTCCTTCAAATGTACAAGTTCTTAAATCTGGTCCTTTTGTATCATATAAAATAGCAATAGGTGCACCTAATTCTTTTCTTGCACGCTCTACTAAACTTTCATCTAATTTTCTTTCTTCTAATGTTGCGTGTGAAAAGTTAATTCTTGCAACATTCATACCAGCATCTACTAAACCTTTAAAATTTTCCCAAGTTTGTGTAGATGGACCAATACTACATATTATTTTTGTTTTTTTCAAAAATCCTCAACTCCATTTCCGTACGCAAATAATTTTATCACGAAGAGGTTAAAAATGCAATATTTGTTTAAAAAAAATAGGAATAAAATTCCTATTTATATTGTCATTGTTAAAATGAATGCAACTACTATAACTACTATGAATAATATAACTGCATATTTCCAAATATGTTTAATCCAATCTTTATATGAAACATCTGCTAAAGTTAGACCTGCAATTAAGTAAATACTTGTAGGTGCAACTAACATAACTACGCCATATATAGTTTGAATCATTAAGGCTATTATAGCAACAACATTTGAATCAAATACTTTAAATACACTAGCATAATTGCTTAATAATGTATAAAAATCATTATAAGCAAAACTAATAAATCCAGCTGATAAAGTTGTTCCAGCAAATGAGAAATCAGTTGAACCAACTAATTTATTAACCATTGTATTTAAGAAATTAGCAGAATGATTGTTTGCATCTTGCATATTTAATAAAAGTGCGAATACAGAGCATGCTAACATAGCATAAATTGCTGACGGTAACATTTCTTTAGCTCCACTTACAAAACCTTCAAAAATATCTTTAAATTTAACATTATATAACCATCCAATTATTAATGATGCAATAATTAATATTACCACAACATCATAATTTCCTAAATAACCGATTGTTGATAATCCTCTTAATAAATTAGCGAATATTGGATAACCAGCTATTTCAAATGAATTTATACTTTCATATATATTTGTAAATAAAGAAATTTTAAATGAATATTCCCAGTTATATTGACCGATAAATATAAATGCTAAAGTTATTATTGATATAATAACAAAAGGTACAACACTCTTCTTTGAAGTGTTTTCTTCATATAGTGGTATTTTAATTTCTTCTTTTGCTTTTTTAGTTTTACTAACTTCAGTAACTTCTTTAGTATTTTTTATTAATAATAATATTAATAAAACTACTGATATAATAAGTATTACTATTCTTGCAAATAAATAAGTAGTCATACTTAAACTTAAGAAATATTGTAAATATCCCCAAACATTAAAGCCTATAGTAGTACCTACTGCACCTACTAACATAGCTCCTACAGTTGAAGTTAAACTTACAATTTTGCTATATCCTTGTTTTAATAATATAGCCATAAAGAATGGTACTAAAATAAACATTAAATTGTTTAAACCAGTAATAGATGTTAATAATGCAAATAAAATAACTGTAAAAATCATAAAACCTTTTTTGTTATATTTCTTTGCAATAGAATCAACTATTTTAGAATAAACTAATGTTTTATTTAAAACACCATACAATCCCCCAATTGCTAAGAATAAAACTCCGAATTGAATAAATGTAGCAATAGTTAAAACTGGAATTCTTACAATATCATATAATCCAACAACTACTTGACTTCCACTTGATGTAAAAGTACCATTTGAATAATATCCAGCAGGTATTATCCATGATAATAATACAACAATTAAGAATGTTATTCCTAAAACTTTAAATGTATCTTTTTTCATATAATTACCTCCATAGTAATTATAGCAAACTTTAATATATTTTTAAACATTTTTTTAAAAATTTCACAATATTTTAACAAATCTGATATAATAATTTTGGTGGTTTTAATGTTTAAATATAGCAACAATAATAAAAGATATTATACACTTGATTATTTTTATAAAAATAAATTTGGATGCAAAGTTTTTAAAATAAGTTTAAACGCAGGTTTTTCTTGTCCACATTTAAATACAGGAGGATGTATTTACTGTAGCAGAATAGGTTCTGGGGAATTTGCTGGTAATATTAATGAAGATTTAATTACACAATTTAACAAAGGCAAAGAAATGATGAATAAAAAATGGCAAACAGGAAAATATATCGGTTATTTTCAAGTTAGAACAAATACACTAGCACCTGTTAATATATTAAAAGAAAAATACGAGACAATATTAAATCTTGATAATGTAGTCGGGCTTTCTATAGCAACAAGGCCAGACTCTATTAGTGATGAATGTTTAGATTATTTAGAAGAATTATCTAAAAGAACATATTTAACTGTTGAATTAGGTTTACAAACAATACATGATAAAACATCTAAACTAATTAATAGAGGTCATGATTTAGAATGTTTTAATAAATGTTTAAAGCGTCTTAGAGATAAAAATATTAATGTTGTAGTACATATTATAAATGGTCTACCTTATGAGACTAAATCTGATATGATAGAAACTGCTAAATATTTAGGCAAACTAGATATACAAGGTATTAAAATACATATGTTACATATATTAAAAGATACTAAATTAGAAGAAATGTATAATAAGGAAAAATTTCATGTTTTAACTAAAGAAGAATATGTAGAAATAGTTTGTGAACAATTAAAATATTTAGATGAAAATATAGTAATTCATAGATTAACTGGAGATCCTAAAATCGATGATTTAATAGAACCAACTTGGCTAACAAAGAAGTTTTGTGTATTAAATGATATAGATAAAATGATGGCTAAAAATGATTGGGTACAAGGAATGTATTTAAAATAGTACTAAAAAACATATCAAATTTGATATGTTTTTTGTTATCTTAAAACTGCGCGGGTAGAATAGTCTACCTTCCCATGACCATTACTATAATCAAATGAAAAAATACCTGCGCTTACATCAAACTGAAAATTACAACTACGCATAAAATATGATTGTCCAGAATAAATAAAATAAATATAATCTGAATTCCAACCTTTTGTTTCGGTTGTTGCATCTCCTAAATGATATCTTGTATAATCACTAGCATTTGTTCCATATTTATATATATCATAATATTTACTTTCTGGGAATTCTACTCCTGTTATATTTGTTACTATACCAGTTGTTTTTCCTGTAAAGCCTGAATTATATTCTGAATTATATCCGCTTGATGGTATATTACTATTTAAACTATCTTCCATTACTCCCATTACATATTCACTTGCTCCTCCACTCATATCATAGATTCCACTTATGTTTCCCGTTGTACTTGCGAGTACTCCTATTGCTTTAGTATATTCATTCTCACATCCACTATATTTTGAGCCATTTTCTACACTTGCTGCACACCCTGTTATATATGTAGATGAATTATTTATTCTTACTTCTGTTAAGCCTTGACCATATATTGATATTGTTAAATATGCTACTGCTCCCCATTCTGAGTTCTTTAACATACTTGAATTTGTGCTCAATTTTTGAGTAGTTGCAAATAATGTACTTACATTTTGCTTTCTTAAACTTGTTACATTTGGTTTTATTGTTGGATTTGTTGTATTGCCTGTTAATTCAAACTTTCCTACCCAGATTCCATTTAATTCAGTATCTCCAAATGTAAATGCTGGGTGTGTTAACCAACTATCTTTTGTTGCACCGTTTGATTTTGTAGTCTCTTTACTTTCAAATTCTATATTTATTAGTTGTTTTGTTGTTGCATTTACCCCATCATAGAATATTTGATATTTATATCTTGGTATCCATACATAATATGCTTTTATATTATTTTCTTCTATTGTATCTCCTACCTTATATGTATCATTACCATTTAATAATACTGCATTTGCCCATGTCTTATTTGTATAATTATACCATTCACTATATATATCTGCTTTCTTTACAGTTCCACCATTTTCTATTACCACTGGTACTAAGTTATCTTTTAGTTCTGGATCTGCTCCATTTAAAATACTATCTTTATATACTACTTTTATTTTACAATTATTAATATCATCAGATTCTGTTAAATCTGCATCTTCATAATTCTTAGTAAAACATACTTTATCATATACTACTGAAAGTGCTATTTCTCCTTTATTATTTATATAAACAGTTCCACTATTTGGTTTACTTCCTGATACATTTATTTTATCTATTAAATTCCCACTTAAACTCTTTGATTCATCAAGCAAGCTTTCCATATAGTATAGTTTAGCCGAATCTAAAAGTCCGTATGCTGAATCTTTATTTGCGCTCTTTCTAGCATTATCTACTACATTTAATACGATTGGTGTTGCAATTAAAGCTATTACTGCTAGTATTATTATTACTGCTAGTAATTCTATTAATGTAAATCCTTTTTT
>CAKPNP010000019.1 GCA_934169415.1 uncultured Bacilli bacterium | reverse complement strand
TTTACAAAAGAAGAAGATGAATTAAGGCTAAGAAACTCATATAAAATTCATTATAAAGAATTGGGATTAAAAGAAGGCGAGAAAAAAGGAGAAGAAAAAAATAAAATTAAAACAGCTAAAGAGATGTTAAAAAGAAAAATGGATATCAAACTTATTTCTGAAATAACTGGTTTAAGCATAAAACAAATTATAAATTTATAAAAAGATTACTATCAAATTTTAAATATATTTGATAGTTTTTCTTTTATTTTTTCATGTGCTACTTGATTAAAATACCTAAATAGTATATACTATTATTGTTTGAAAGGAGAAAAACATGGAAAAAGAAGTAATTATAAAAATAGAGGGTGAAGATTGGAAAAAAGCATTAGATAAAGCTTTTAAAAAATTAAATAAAACAGCTAAAATTGATGGTTTCCGTCCTGGTAAAGCACCAAAAGAAGTATTTATTAAAAGATATGGAATGTCTTCACTTTATATGGAGGCTAGTGAAGCATCATTAGACTTAGCATATGAAAAAATGATAAAAGAAGCAGGAGATGTTGTAATTGTTGCACAACCTGATATTTCAGTTAGTGCTGTAACTGATGATTATGTTGAATTTAAATTCGTTTTAACTTTAAAACCAGAAGTTAAATTAGGAAAATATAAAAATTTAGGTATTAAAAAAGAAGAAGTTAAAGTAACTGATGAAGAAGTTAAAGAAGCTTTAGAAGATATGAGAAAAAAATATATTGAAAATATCGACAAAGAAGGAAATGTAGAAAATGGAGATATTGCAATAATTGATTTTGAAGGTTTTAAAGACGGAGTTGCTTTCCCTGGTGGTAAGGGTAGTAATTATTCATTAAAAATCGGTAGTAATACTTTTATACCTGGATTTGAAGAAGCTTTAATTGGTATGAAAAAGGGAGAAGAAAAAGATATAGATTTAACTTTCCCAGAAGATTACCATGAAGACGATTTAAAGGGTGCTAAAGTAGTATTTAAAGTTAAAGTTAATGAAATAAAAGAACAAAAATTACCAGAGTTTGATAAGGATTTCTTTCTTGATTTAGGTATGGAAGGTATAACTAATTTAGAAGAATTAAATAAACAATTAAAAGAAAACATTTTAGCTAGAAAAGAAAATGAATCTTTAAATAAATTTATTGATGAATTATTAAATAAAGCTGTAGAAAATATGGAAGTTGAAGTTCCAAATGCTATGATAGCTGAAGAACAAAATAGAATTATTTCTCAATATGAACAAAATTTACAAATGCAAGGTATTACTTTAGAAATGTTCTATAAGTTTACAAATTCAGATGAAGCAGCATTAAAAGAACAAGTTAAGGAAGAAGCTGTTACTAGAATTAAACAACGTTTATTATTAGAAGAAGTAGCAAAAGAAGAAAAAATTGAAATAACTGATGAAGAAGCAGATAAAGATGCTACAACTTTAGCTAGTAGATACCAAATGGAAAAAGATGAATTCTTAAAAGAATTTGGTGGTCTAGAAATGGTTAAATATGATTCAAAAATGCGTAAAGCTATAGAATTCTTAAAGGAAAATAACTAAAAAGTGTTTATCACTTTTTTTTCTTTTGATATAATAAAATAGGTGATTACATGAGAGTTATAAGTGGTATTTATAAAGGAAAAAATATATTAGGTTTTGATATAGATGGTACTCGTCCAACAATGGATAGAGTAAAAGAATCAATGTTTGCCATGGTACAGGATAATATAAAAGATAAGGTTGTTTTAGATTTATTTTCAGGTAGTGGTTCACTTGGTATAGAAGCTCTATCAAATGGGGCTAAGATGTGTTATTTTAATGATTCTAACAAAATAGCATATAATACAATTTTAAAAAATACTAAAGATATTAAAAATAAAGTTATTTTAAATTATGATTTTAAAAGTGCTTTAAAATATTTTAAAGAATCAAATATCAAATTTGATTTAATATTATTAGATCCACCATATAAAAATAATTTACTTAATGAATCTTTAAAATTGATTAGTGAATATAATTTATTAAATGATTTAGGTATTGTAGTTTGTGAATTTGAAGAGTATATAATCGATACAAATTTGGATTTAATCAAATCTAAAAAATATGGAAGTAAAAGTGTAAATATATACAAATTTGTTAACAATAAATTAAAAAATGCAAAAAAATAGCAATTTTTTAATTTTTTTTTGAAAAAAAAAAGGATTTTTGAATTTTTTTTCGTATATAACTAGTAGGGAGGTGATTTATGAAAGTTATTCAAGAAGGATTTAAAGATTGTGGTCCTGCATGTTTACTTATGATTATAAAACATTATAAGGGAAATATTCCAATTAACAAATTAAAAGAAATGTGCAATACTTCTACATCTGGAACTACAGCCTATGATTTAATAAATGCAGCTAAAAGATGTGGATTTGAAGCGAGTGGTTATAAGTGTGAATTAAAAGATTTAAATAGTTTAAATATTAAATGCCCATTTATTGCTTATGTTGTAATTGATAATATGTATAAACACTATGTCGTGGTTGATAAAATAAATTTTAAAACCAAAAAAATACATATTAAAGATCCTATAGGCAAAGAGTATTATATGAGATTTGATGATTTTATAAAAATATTTAAAAATATAATAATATACGCTTATCCGATACAAAAAGTTATAAATGTAAAGTCAATAAGTTTTTATAGATATATTTATAGTATTATATTACCTTCGATAAACGAAATTAAACAGTTTATTATAATATCTGTTTTCGTAACGTTATTTTCTATGATTACTGCATTTTATATGCAATTTATAATTGATAGTATCCCTTCAAATTCAAAAGTTAATTTAATATTTCTATTTTTTATGCTTATTTCTATATTAAAGATAGTATCTATATTTATAAGAAATAAGTTAATAATGATAATAAATCAAAAGATAGATTTAAATCTTAATTTTGAAACTTTCAAAAATATTATTCATCTTCCTTACCATTTTTATTCATCTAATACGGTAGGTGAAATAGTATCTAGAATGAATGATTTAGATGTTATTAGAAATTTAATAAGTAAGGTTATCAGCTTATTTATTGATATTCCTATGACTTTAATATCACTTATTCTAATCTATTTTATTAATTCCAAATTATTCTTTATGACATTAATAATTATATTAATATATATTTTAATTATTTTATTATTTAATAAAACTATTAATAATAAAATAGATGAATATAAAGACCTTAAAGCTTTTAGTACTTCTTATATGGTTGAGGCAATCAATTCATATAATTATTTTAAGGGATGTAATAAAGAAGAAAAAATAATATCTAAGTATGAAAGTAAATATGTATCGTTACTAAATAAAGTGTTTGATTTAGAAAATACACTTAATAAAGAAAATTTATTTAAAAATATGATTGATGAGTTTGGATTTTTGTTTATTATATTATTTGGAGTATATCTAATTATTAATAATAATTTAACTTTATCTTCTCTTTTAACAATAAATTTTTTGTTTAGTTATTCTTTAGAACCAATTAAAAATATAATTGAATTAATTAAAATTTTAAATGAGTCGATTATATCAATTAGAAAAGTTATAAACCTATACGAAGAAGAAAAACATGGTGGAGTAATTTCAACTTCTATTAAGGGTGATATAAATATTAAAAATTTAAGTTACAGTTACAATGATAAAGAAGTTTTAAAGTGTATTAATTTAAATATTAAACAAGGCCAAAAAGTAATGATAACAGGGCATAGTGGAAGTGGGAAATCTACTTTGGCTAAAATATTAAAAGGTTATTATAAGGTAGATAGAAATAAAATTGATATAGATAATATTGATATAAATGATTATATGAAAAATGATATTATTTATATTTCACAAAAGGAAATTTTATTTACAGATACTATAATTAATAACATAGGTGGTAATATAAAAAAATTATCTAAAATATGTTTACTTGATGATATTATTAATAAAAATGAGCTTGGATACAATACGTTAATTGAAGAGGGTGGATTTAATATATCAGGTGGTGAACAACAAAGAATTGTACTTGCAAGAGCACTTAATAATGATTTTAATATTTTAATTCTTGATGAAGCCTTAAATCAAGTAGATATTATAAGTGAGGCTAAAATATTAAATAATTTATTTAAAGAATATAAAAATAGTACAATTATTTATATTTCTCATAGACTTGATAATAAAAATATATTTGATAAAGTATTAAATTTAAAGGATGGTGTTATAGATAATTTATGATAGTATAGATGTATTTAATATATCAATAAATATATTAAATAAAAAATATAAATATATAATGGTATACATTTTAATCTTAATATTATTTTTGATATTTTTAATACTTTTATCATTTTATAAATATTATCCGTATGAAACATATTCTTCAGTAATAAAAAAAATAGATGATTATAAAATGGTACTTTATTTAAAAGACACTTCTAGATTAAATGATTATGAATTATATATTGAAAATGAAAAGATAAATTTTAGTATATATTCTATAAGTGATGATTATTATATTATAAATAATGATAATTTGTATGAAGTTATACTAAATGTAGATTTACCTTATAAATATAAAATAGACAATAACATAATAAAAATTAAAATAAAAAAAGAAAAAACTAATTTTATAAAGAATATGGAAAGGGTGATTTTTAATGATTAAATTAGATAATGAAGATTTAAAAAAAATAAATGCTGGTGGTATAAGTTTTGGTCTTGGACTAGCTATAGCAGGAGCAGTAGTATTTATAATAGGAGTAGTTGATGGTTTTGTAAGACCATTAAGATGTAATTAATGACTAATGAAGAATTAAAACATGTTATTGGCGGAATAAATATTACAGGGACCTTTTTAAATTCAATATATAGAGCTGTAAATTCATTTATGGATGTAGGAAGAAGTCTTGGAAGTGCTATAAGAAGAATAGGAAGTGGAAGAATGTGTCCAATAAATTAAAACTAGTAAATAAAGTTGTAATGATACTAATCATTTTATTATTTACAATATTTATACTTCCTATTTTAGTAAGAGTTATATTTAGCTTAGGTACTTATGTAGGTAGTATTTCAAGATGCATAGAATCAGGACTTATATGCATAAAATAAAAAACCTTTAATGGTTTTTTATCTATAATAATATGGATAAGGATATGGGTAAAATGGTTGTGGGTAGTATGGTCTATTATATCCATATCCTGGATTCCAAAATGCTGGAGCTATTGCAGCACCTGTTACACCACCTAATAAAAATGGGAATACAAATCCACCAAATCTTTCATCATTTGTGTTTGGATTTTGTTTAAAATTATTAAAATTTGATGCATTATAATTTGGGTAGTTATACATAGTACACTTCCTTTCAATTTATATTATGAGAATTTAAAAAAAATGTGAAATTATATATATAAATTCATATAATTAAATGGGTGATACTTTGAAGAGAATATTCGAAATAATCGGATTCATTTCACTAGTTTGTTTTAGTTTTTTTTATACTAACGAAATTTCAAATGTTATTAAAGAAAATGATGATTTATTAATTCAAATAAAAGATAACGAAAATTTATATAATGTTAAAGCTATAGATGCTGTTATTTTAGATGATACTATAATACCTGGTGTATCGGGGAAAAAAGTTTCTGTTGATAAAAGTTATAACAATATGAAAAAATATAATACTTTTAACGAAAATTTATTAGTATATGATAAAGTTAAACCAAATGTTAGTGTAAATAAAGTATATGATAAATATATAATAAGTGGTAATAAAAGTATTACTAATATTACCTTAACATTCGTTTTGTATTCTGATTCTAACATCGATAATATAATTAATATATTAAATAAAAATGATATAAAAGCTACTTTTTTTGTTGATATGGACTATTTTGATAGTAATAATGAAATTATCTCTTATTTAATAAAGAATAATCATACAATAGGTTTTTTTAATAGTAGCAAAGGTAATATTAATTATATGAGTGCAGTTGTATCAAAAATCAACAATCAAAAATATTTATTTTGTTTTAATGATCTAAAAAATAGTGAATTTTTAAAAATATGTTCACTTAATAATAATTATTCAATAAGTAGTAATGTAATTGATAAAGATTATTATATAAATGTGAAAAAGAATTTAACAAATGGATCAATTTTAACTTTTAAAGTAAGTAGTAAATTAGATAATGAGTTAGGCTTAATAATCAATTATATAAAACAAAAAGGATTTAAAATTATTAATATGCCCGAATTAATTAATGAATAAAATATCTTTATGATATTTTTTTGGAGGGATATTTATTTATATTTCAAAACGTAATAGCACTTTAACTGAAAACGATAGAAGCATTAATAATGAAAATTTTATAAAAGATAAATTAATAGAATATAAAGATTATTTTGATAATATATATAAAGGTATTGATGATAATATCATGCTTGATATAGAGCAGAGAAAAGCTATATTAATAGATGAAGATTACAACATGATAATAGCAGGAGCTGGAAGTGGTAAGACTACAACTATATCTGCAAAGGTAAAATATTTAGTTGAAAAATTAAATATTAAGGAAGAAGAAATAGTTGTAATATCATTTACAAATAAAGCGGTATCTGAATTAAAAGAAAGAATAAACAGGGATTTTAACTTAAATATTTTAATATGTACGTTTCATCATTTGGCTATATCTTTAGTTAAAGATAAAAAAAGTGTGTGCACCAATTCATATGATATACTAAAATATTTCTTTTACAACGTTTTATATAATGATAATGAAACATTGAACTTATTTTTAAAATATTATAAAGAATATATAAATGTGCCTTTGTATGTTTTTAATTTTAAAAGTATAAATGAATTTATAGAATATAAAACTAAGTTTAAATTTATATTTTTAAATGATGAGTTAAATAAAAATTTTAATATGCTTACTACAATTAATGGAATAAAAGTAAATAGTATAGATGAGCTTTTAATATGCAATCATTTATTTATTAATGGTATATCTTTTAAAATATTTGATAAATATATAAAAATATATCAAGATAATATTTCTATAAATTTAAAAATTATAAATAACAATATAGAATTATTTAAAAATAAATTGTTAAATAAATTTATTTTATTTAAATTAAAAAAAGATTATATTAATGATTTAAATTCTTTATTATTAAAATATAATTTTAAATTCAATAAAAAATCAAATAGTGAAATTTATAAAACTATTTTAGATACTAATAAAGACTGTTATTTAAAAAAATTTATTTCTTTTTGTGATTCATATATCAAATATATAAAAATAAAAGATATTGATATAGAAAGTATTAAAACAAGTAATATCAAAGAAGAAATATTTATAAAATTTGTAAAAAAATTATATATTTATTATACAAATTATTTAAAAGAAAATAATTTAATTGATTTTGAAGATATGATAAATAATGCAACTAATTCTATAGATAAAACTAATTATAAATACATTATAATAGATGAATATCAAGATATATCATATCAAAGATTTTTATTGATAAAAAAAATAAGTGATACTAGTAATTCTAAAATAATAGCTGTAGGAGATGATTTTCAGGCTATATATTCATTTTCTGGAAGTGAAGTAAATTTATTTTTAGATTTTAAAAAAATATTAGGATACTGTAGTTTATCTTTTATAACTAATACTTATAGAAATAGTAAAGAACTTATCGATATAGCAGGATCTTTTGTTATGCAGGATAAATTGCAAATAAAAAAAGAATTAAATTCAAATAAACATTTAAAATATCCTATAATATTAGTTAAATATAAGAATTGTATTACTAAACTAAATTATTGTATTAGTAAAATAGTAGAAGAATATCCTAATAAAAATATTTTAATACTAGGTAGATATAATTTTGATATAAAACCGTATTTAGGTAAATATTTTAAGTTAGAAAATAATAAAGTTAAATCTTTATTGTATCCTAATTTAGATATAACGTTTTTATCAGTTCATTCATCTAAAGGGCTTGGATATGATAATGTTATAATACTTAATTGTAATTCATTAGTATATGGATTTCTATCGAATGTTAAGACAGATGATTTATTAAATCTTATTTCTATTAAAAGTGATGTTTTAGAAGAAAGAAGATTATTTTATGTAGCACTTACTAGAACTAAAAATAAAGTATATATTTTATATGATGAAAAATATAAAAGTCCCTTTGTAAGTGAAATAGAAAAATATAAAAATGTTCTTATAACATAATTTCACACAATTTTATCAAAATTCTACCACATTATTATTCTATACTTTTATTAAAGGAGGCGATAATGAGTAGAAAATATGATATAATTTAGTAGGTGATATGATGTATAGAATTTGTTTAGTTGAAGATGAAAAATCATTAAATGATTTACTAAAATCTTATATGGAAAAATCTGGATATGAAGTAATACAATGTTATGATGGTATTTCTGCTTTAAATAATATTAATAATAATATTGACTTATGGGTTTTAGATATAATGTTATCTAGTGATATTAGTGGATATGATATTATAAAAAAAATTAAAGAAGTTGATTCTAAGGTACCAGTAATTTTTACTTCAGCACGTGATAAAGATTTAGATAGAATAATTGGTTTGGAATTAGGAAGTGATGATTATTTATCAAAACCATATTCTCCAAAAGAATTAATGCTTAGAATTCAAAATATTTTAAAACGTGTATATTCTAATACACAAAAAATTAGATATAATAATTATATAATAGATAAAGATAAAAGATGTGTAAGTATATTTGATAAACAAATAAATTTAACCTCATTAGAATTTGATTTATTAGTATTATTTATAGATAATATAGGTAAATCATTTAAAAGAGATGAGATATTATCTAAAGTATGGGGGAGTGATTATTTTGGTAATGATAGAGTTGTTGATGATTTAGTTAGAAGATTAAGAAATAAGATGAAAGACTTAAATATAAATACTATATATGGATTTGGATATAGATTATCATGAATATTAAGACAACTTTATATAGACAACTTGTATCTATAGTTATTATAATATGTGGACTTTTATTTTTAAGTTTAGGTTTAATATTACCAAATTTATTGATACCAATATATGAAAAACAAGTATATAATTATTTAAAACAACCACTTGAGGTTATAACAGATGAATCTTATAAAAATGATTTTGATGATATTGCATACATATATAATAAAGATACTATTAAGACATCTGATAATTTATATGATGTTATACCACTTTCAGCTGACGCAATTTTAAAAAATATAAAGGGACAATATGGTAAATTTACTTATTTAGGTAAAACTTATTATTACTATACATTAGATTATAATATTATTTCAATTACAAGTGATAATCATTTATTAAAATTAAGAAGTGATATATTATTAATTTTAATACCGCTTGTATTAATAGTTCTTTTAATAGCTATTTCCTTAGTCATATTATGGACTAGAACGTTAATTAAAAAAATAGAAATATTAAAAGAAAAGGTAGAAAATATTAATAATGATGATTATAAAGAAATAAAGTTTAGAGTAGATGATGAATTAACTATTTTGTCCGATGCAATAGATGATATGAAAATCACCTTAAAAAAACAAGAAGAATATAAAAATCAAATGTATCAAAACATTTCTCATGATTTCAAAACTCCTCTCACTGTCATGAAATCATATTGTGAAGCCATAACAGATGGCATAGTTACTACAGATGTTGGTATTAATGTAATAAAAGAACAAATTGATAAATTAAATTATAAAGTACACTCCTTACTATATTTAAATAAACTTATTTATCTAAAAGAAAATACTAACTATAAAAATGAATTAATTGATGTAAAATCCTTAATAGAAAATAGCATATCTAAATTTAAATTACAGAATCAAAATATTAATTATGTATTTAACTATAGTGGTAATACTAAGTTTTTAGGTACGTATGATATGTGGGAAGCTATCACTGATAATTTACTTAATAACTTTATAAGATATGCTAAAAAAGAAATAAAAATTACTATAAAAAATAATAAAATCATTTTCTATAATGATGGAGAAAAAATTGATCCTAAAATACTTTCTAGTATATTCACTCCATATAAGAAGGGTATTAATGGACAGTTTGGATTAGGCTTATCGATTGTCAAAAACACACTTGCCTTACTTGGATATGAGATAAGCGTAAAAAATGAAAAGAAAGGTGTTAGTTTCATAATAAAGTAGGACTTTGTAAAGTCTTACTTTTTATGTTATAATACACTTTGGTGATGTTATGAAAACTTTAATTATGATTTCTTCTTTAAAACAAGTTTCTTTAAAATCATACGGCATAATTGTTGGAATAAAAGATTTATCTGTTAATATGCCTTCATATTTTTTAGTTAGTGATTTAAAGAATATCGATAAAGAAATATTTGTATGTTTAAATAAAAATATGCACAATGAAGATTTAGAATTGCTTGAAAAAACTATGATAGAATTAAATAATTATAATATAAAAGCTGTTATATATTATGACTTAGCTGTTTTAACTCTTTATAAAAAATTAAATTTAAATTATGACTTAGTATGGGGCGGGGAACATATGACAACTAATTATGATACTGTTAATTTTTATTATAAAAATAAAGTAAATTATACATGGGTATCAAATGATATAACATTAAGAGAATGCATGGAAATAAAAGAAAATACTAAATCTAAGTTAATGATAACATTATTTGGATATATTCCTATGTTTGTATCTAAAAGACATTTAGTTAAAAATTATTTAAAAACATTTGATATAAAAGATTCATCTAATGTTAATTATATATATAAAGAAGATAAAAAATATCCTCTTATGGATAGTTCTGTAACAACTGTTTATACTGATTTTATTTTAAATGGATTAAAAGAAAAATTATTATTAGACTACGATTATATAATATTAAATAGTTTTATGATAGAAGATTCAAAATTTAGTAAAGTTTTAGATATATTTAATACTGTAAATTGTGAAAATATCTTATCTAAAGAGAAAGAATTATCTAGTATGTTTGATAATTTAGGAAAGGGTTTCTTTTATAAAGAAACAATATATAAGGTGAAATAATGACAGAATTACTTGCTCCAGCCGGAGATTTAGAAAGATTAAAAGTTGCTTTATTATATGGAGCTGATGCTGTATATATAGGTGGTAAAGTATTTGGACTTAGGGCTAATGCAATTAATTTTACAAATGAAGAAATTAAAGAAGCAGTAATATTTGCTCATTCTTTAAATAAAAAAGTATATGTAACTGTTAACATAGTATTACATAATAAAGAAATTAAATTTTTATTAGATTATTTAAAAGAATTAGAATCTATTGGAGTAGATGCCATAATAGCTTCTGATTTATCTGTTATATCTCTTGCTTTAGAAAAAACTAATTTAGAAGTACACGTTTCAACACAACAATCTACATCTAATTCTTTATCGGTTAAGTTTTTAAAAGAGTTGGGAGTTAAAAGAGTAGTACTTGCTCGTGAACTTTCTAAAAGTGAAATACAAGAAATACAAAAAACAGGAATAGATGTTGAAATATTTATTCACGGTGCTATGTGTGCTAGTTATTCAGGAAGATGTGTGTTATCTAATTATTTAACTAATAGAGATGCAAATCGAGGTGGATGTAGTCAAATATGTCGTTGGGATTTTGATCTTTTAAATGAGGATGGCAATATATTAAAAAAAGATAAAAACTTTACTTTTTGTTCTAAAGATTTATCACTCTTACCTTATATTGATGAAATATGTAAAATGGGCGTTAATTCTCTTAAAATAGAAGGAAGAATGCGCTCTACATATTATATAGCAACTGTTGTATCTACTTATAGAAAAGCTATAGATGCATATTATAATAATGAAAAAATTGATTTTAAATATTTAGAAAAAGTTTTAAATAGAGTAGCTAATCGTGAGAGTATAGTACAATTTTTTGACGGAAATTATGATGAATCTTGTAATTATTATAATAATAGAGTAGAAATATCTAATCAAGATTTCTTGGGAGTAGTATTAGATTATGATGCTAATACATCTCTAGCTATGATAGAAGAAAGAAATTATTTTTCTTTAGGTGATACAGTTGAAATATTTGGTCCAAATAAAGTAAATAAATTTAAAATAGAGGAAATTTTTTCAAGTGATATGAATAATATAGATGTTGTAAGACATCCTAAAGAAATTGTTTATATAAAAGTACCAATGAAAGTTTCTAAGGGTGATTTTATGAGAATTTCAATTGACAAATAATTTTATTTGTAGTATTATTTTGTGGTACTAAGAAAGAGGTGCTTAAAATGACAAACACAAAAGATGTATTCGTAACTGCAAAAGGTTTAGAAGAAATGAAAGAAGAACTAGATAATTTAAAAAATGTTAAAAGACCTGAAGTTATTAATGCTTTAAAAGAAGCAAGAGCTTTAGGAGATCTATCTGAAAATGCTGAATATGATGCAGCAAGAAGTGAACAAGCTGTAGTTGAATCTAAAATAAAGGAACTTGAAGTGTTAATAGAAAATGCAAAAGTTATAGAAGAGGTTTCTAAAGATAAAGTTACAGTTGGATGTGTTGTTAAGATTGAATATATAGATGATGCTGAAATAGAAGAATATTCTATAGTTGGTAGTAAAGAAGCAGATCCATTTGCTAATAAAATATCAAACGAATCACCAATTGCTAAAGCTATTATTGGTAAAAAAGAAAATGATATTGTAACAGTAGATAGTCCAAATGGAAAATATAATGTTAAAATAGTATCAATCGGATAGTTATTGACTTATAAATCAATAACTTTTTTGTATAAAAAAATAAATTATGTAGATACTATAAATGTGAAAATTTTGTAATAATTTTTCTCCTAAATGTTGACTGTGGTTAAAATTTAGTGTATATTTAATATAGACATAAAAGTAGGGTGGTGAGATTAAATGAATAAAAAAGGTTTTACATTAATAGAATTATTAGCTGTAATTATCATTTTAGCAGTAATCGCTTTAATCGCAACACCAATCGTATTAAACGTTGTTGAAAATGCTAGAAAAGAAGCTAAAGTTAATAGTGCATATGGTGTTGTAGATGCTGCTAAATATGTATATTTAGAAAGTATGATGTCTAGTACAGTTTCTACTAGTGGATATGCATCAGATTTAAAAGTTAGTGGTGAAAAACCAACTGCTGGTACTTGGGTAGTAGATGCAAATTCAACTACTGATCCAGTTATCACAATTGATGGTGTTGTATTTGGTGAATACACTTGTACAAACAAAGGTGCAACAGATGGTAAAGTAACTTGCACAAAAAAATAAATATTTTATAAAGACAATGATGGAATAATATATCATTGTTTTTTTTTGTTACATATATTATAATTTAATAGAGGTAATTTTATGAAAAAGAGTATTAATTATATATTAAGTTTTTTAATCCCAATTTTAGTATTTATATCTGTATTGTTTTTTAAGGGCTTTATGAGCAAATATAGTATTTTAGTAAGTGATATGTGGGTTCAATATTACGGATTGTTTAATAAACTAAAAGATATAATAAATGGTAATAGCTCATTATTTTATACTTATCAAATAGGATTAGGACAATCTTTTTTCTCAACATTTGCTTATTACCTAGCAAGTCCGTTAAATTTATTATTACTATTTTTTAATAATATAGAAAATGCAATGCTATATATAATTATGCTAAAAATAGGCTTATGTGGACTTACAATGTTTATTTACTTAAAGTATCATTTTAAAAATCAAAATTATAAATTATTGCTATTTTCCAGTTCTTACGCATTATCACTTCAAATAATTTGTAACTATTTCAATATAATGTGGCTTGATGCATACTATTTGGCTCCGTTGGTATTGTTAGGAATAGATAAGCTTTTAGCAGAGAATAAAAGTATTACATATTTTATATCGTTATTTTTACTTATATTAACAAATTATTATATGGGATATATGACTTGTATTTTTTGTATAATATATTTTATATATAGAATGTATGTTACTTATGATTTTAAAAATATTAAAAATAACGTATTAAAATTTAGTATTATTTCTATATTATCTGGTTTATTTACTATGTTTATTAATATACCGAATTTATTAGAAATAATATCAATACAAAGAACAGATAATCCTGAACTTGCAGTAACTGGTTTATTTAATTTTAATATACTTTTAAATATTTCAAAATTCTTTTTTATGAATCATAGTTTTAAAATATTTTTTAATAAATCATTTATATACTTTTATTTTGGAATGTTTCCCTTATTAAACTTAATATTGTATTTTTTTAATAAAAATATAACTAAAAAAGAAAAAAAAGGATTAGGTTTTATAATAATTTTATTAATTTTAAGCTTATTAATAAATCCATTAAATAAAATATGGCATGTGTTTAATAGTCCATTAGGATTTAATTATAGGTATTATTTCTTATTTTTAATAATTTTTATTTATGTATCATGTAAAAATTTTGTTAATTTAGATAATATGTCATTAAAAAAATGTATTAATATATTGCTATCTTTTATAATTATTGGCATTATATGTTTAATATCAAATAATTTAACTTTTAAATTTCTTATTTTAAATATAATTATAGTTTTGATGTATTTATTTATTGTTAAATTTTATAATAAAAATTCTAAATTATTAGTACTTTTGTTTATTTTAGTGTTCGGAGAATTGTATTTTAATACTATGAATATATTTTCTAATGATACATATTTATTATCTAGTTATGTAACATATAGAAATGATTTAAAAAATAATATTGTAAATAATATAAGGTCAAATGATAAAGATAAATTTTATAGAATTGAATTTGGCGGTGCACTAGACAATGATGCTATGTTATATAATTATAATAGTATTACTAGTTGGTATTCCACTATGGATGCTAAAAGTATTGAATTTTTATCATATTTTGGATATCTAGTAAATTTAAATCAACAAAAACATGTTAATTTACCTGTTTTAGATTCTATATTAGGAATTAAATATTATGTAACAAACACTATAACTGATCTAGATGAGAAATCTACAGACCAAGAAAAAGATTTATTAGGTAAAAAAAATGTACAACAAAATAAGTATTCCTTGGGTTTAGGTTATATGATTAATTCTAAAATAACAGATATAATTAACTGTGAAAATGCTTATGAGTGTCAAAATGTTTTAGCAACCCAATTAACTGGCACTGATATAAAATATTATAAAGAAGAAAACATTATTAAAAATGATAATAAATATACATTTACTATAAATAATACAAATAATTTTGTTATAAGATTTCCATATATATATACAGAAAATGATTCATTTAGTTATGATGTATATATTAATGGTAGTTATATGCAGACAATTACTGAGGATACTGGTTTTGTAAGTGAATTTACCAATAATGCTAAAATAGGCACAAAAATAGAGATAAGTATTGAAAATATAGAGGGTAATATTAAAGCTGATGAAATTTTTGTGTATTACAAGAATGAAGAAGAATTACAAAAAATGTATGATATATTATCAAAAAATCAACTTGATATAACATCCTTAAAGGATGGCTATATAAAAGGAACTGTAGAATCTACTGAAGATAAGAATATATTATTTTTATCTATTCCATATGAAAAGGGATGGTATGCTAAAGTTGATGGTAAAAAGATCGAAATAAATAGTTTATATGATACATTTATTAGTCTTGAATTATCAAAAGGGGTTCATAATGTAGAACTTTATTATATTACTCCAGGATTAAAATTAGGTATTTTAATTAGTTCAATATCTTTATTTGGATATTTGGTATATCTATATTTTGAAAAAAAGCAAAATAAGAAAACTATTAATTGAAAATAATAGTTTTTTCGTATATAATTAAATAGGTGGTTACATGAGAACGATTAAAAATTTTTCTATAATAGCACATATAGATCATGGTAAAAGTACTCTAGCTGATAGAATACTAGAATTAACTGGTGCTGTTAGTGAAAGAGAAAAACAAGAACAATTATTAGATAATATGGATATAGAACGTGAACGTGGTATTACTATTAAACTAAATGCTGTAGAACTAAATTATAAAGGTGTAACTTTGCATTTAATAGATACACCAGGACATGTTGATTTTAACTATGAAGTATCAAGAAGTTTAGCGGCATGTGAAGGTGCAATACTAGTGGTAGATGCAACTCAAGGAATAGAGGCTCAGACTTTAGCAAATCTTTATTTAGCTCTAGATAATAATTTAACTATAATACCCGTTATAAATAAAATAGATTTACCTAATGCTGATGTAGAAAAAGTTAGTAATGAATTAGTAGACACATTAGGTTTTAGTAAAGATGAGATAATACTTACAAGTGCTAAAAACGGAATAGGTATAGATAAATTATTAGATGCTATAATTGATAGAATTCCATCTAGTAAAGGTGATATTAATTCACCTCTTCAAGCTTTAATATTTGATAGTTTTTACGATCCATATAGAGGTGTTGTAGCTCTTATAAGGGTTGTTAATGGTAAAGTTAAAGTAGGAGATAAAATAAAACTTATGGCAACTTCTAAAGTTGAAGAAGTAACAGAACTTGGTATTAATACTCCAAAAGAAGTAAAAAAAGAATATTTAAGTGCTGGGGATGTTGGTTATTTATGTGCATCCATTAAAGATATATCCGATATAAAAGTAGGTGACACTATAACTTTAGATAGTAATCCTGCTTTAGAAAAATTACCTGGATATAAACCAATGAAACCTATGGTCTTTTCAGGAATTTATCCTATAGAAACTAATAAATATCCAGATTTAAGAGATGCGTTAGAAAAATTAAAATTAAATGATGCTTCACTAGAATTTACTCCGGAAACATCTGCTTCGTTAGGATTTGGTTTTAGATGTGGATTTTTAGGGTTATTACATTTAGATATTATTAAAGAACGTATTGAAAGAGAATTCGGAATTAATTTAATTGTTACTTCTCCTTCAGTTATATATGAGGTAACTTTAACTAATAATGAGGTTATTAATATTGATAGTCCCGCTTCTATGCCTATGAAAGAAAAAATTAGTTGTATAAAAGAGCCATATATTAGAACTAGTATTTTTGTTCCAAATGAATATATAGGACCTATTATGGAGTTATGCCAAGGTAAAAGAGGTAGTTATATATCGATGGAATATTTAGATAAAACAAGAGTAAATATCCATTATGAAATACCATTATCAGAAATAGTATATGATTTCTTTGATAGATTAAAAAGTATATCAAAAGGATATGCATCTTTTGACTATGAAGTAATAGGATATAAAGAAAGTGATTTAGTAAAAATGGATATTTTATTAAATGGTGAGATAGTTGATGCTTTAAGTGTAATAGTTCATAAAGATTTTGCTTATAGTAGAGGAAAAGCTATTGTTACAAAATTAAAAGAAATGATACCTCGTCAACAGTTTGAAGTACCAGTACAAGCTAGTATAGGTTCTAAAGTAATAGCTCGTGAGACAATTAAAGCTGTTAGAAAAGATGTCTTGGCTAAATGTTATGGTGGAGACGTTTCAAGAAAAAGAAAATTACTTGAAAAACAAAAAGAGGGTAAAAAGAAAATGAAGTTGATAGGTAAGGTAGAAATACCGGATGATGCCTTTTTAGCAGTATTAGAATCAGATATAAAGTAATAAAGAAGTTTGTTTTCACATATTATTAATAAAGGAGAAAATATGATGCATACAATAACTAATTTAATGATTTATGAAAGAGCTAAAGAAGAAGGAAGATACATGTTAGATACAAAAGGTACTGTAAGAAGTACTGCTAGTAAATTAAATATATCTAAATCAACTGTATATAAAGATGTTACTTCAGTATTAGAAAAGCATAATGATCCGTTAGCACTTGAAGTAAAAAAATTGTTAGAAGAAAATGGTAGTGTTAAGCATATAAGAGGCGGAGAAGCTACAAAAAGAAAATATTTACAAAAGAATATTTAGGTTAATGCTTAAATATTTTTTTGTAAAATTCAGTATAAAAACTTGTACGGGTAGTTTCAATAACTGGTATTAGTGGTATAATTAATATAGGTGTATTGGTATGAAGAAGTATTTAAAATTTTTAATTTTATTTTTAATTATTTTATTATTTACAATATTGTTTTATATACTAAAGCCTAGATTTCATACATATAATTTTAAAGATTCTTATGATATAAATGCGGGTGAAGAAGTTTTTTTAACTGAAAGAGTATGTTATGGTAATTTTATTAAATGCAATGATATAAAACCTACTGTAACTGGTGATTTAGAAACTAATATTATAGGTAAATATAATGTTTTGTATACATATAATTATAAAAATAAAAAATTAGAACATAATGTTATTATAAATGTAGTAGATAATATACCACCAATAATAGAAACGTTAGATAATGAATATTATTATTGTAAAAATGGAAAACTATATAATTATAATATAAAGGCAACTGATAATTACGATAATGACCTTACTAATAAAGTAAATGCTGAATTAGTAGGCGATAAAATTAAATTTAGTGTTAGTGATTCCTCTTCTAATTATACTGAAAAAATAGTACAAGCTACTTTAAAAAATGACAAACCTGTTATTACATTAGATAAAAAAGAAGAATATATTTTAGTTGGCGAGAATTTAAATGATGATGTGAAGGCTAGTGATTATTGTGACGGAGATTTAACTAATAATATAGTTAAAGAAGGTAATGTTTTAATAAATACACCAGGTGAATATAAAATTACATATAAAGTAGTTAATAGTAGTGGTATTTCCTCTAGTGTAGTTAAAACATATTTTGTTTATAAAAAAAATAATTATGATACACCAACTGGTAAAAGTATTTATTTAACATTTGATGATGGACCAAGTAAATATACAAGTGGGTTATTAGATATTTTAAAAAAATACGATGTAAAGGCAACTTTTTTTGTAACTGATCAATCTTTTACTCACCCTTATAATGATGTTATAAAAAGAGCATATAATGAAGGACATGCTATAGGACTTCATTCATCTACTCATAGTTATTCATATATATATTCTAGTATTGATAATTATTTTAATGATTTATATAGTATACAAAATAAGGTTAAAAATATAACAGGCTATACTTCATATTTAGTAAGACTTCCAGGTGGAAGTTCGAATACTGTAAGTAAGTCTTATGATAATGGAACACATATAATGAGTTCCATTACAAATAAATTAGAAATAAATGGATTTAGATATTTTGATTGGAATGTAACTAGTGGCGATGCAGGAGAGACAACTGTTACAAATAAAATAATTTCTAATGTTACATCTTCTTTAGGAAATAATAGTACTTATGTAGTTTTACAACACGATACTAAAAAGTATTCTATAGATGCTGTTGAAAGTATTATAAAATATGGCTTATCACATGGATATACATTTAGAAAATTAAGTATGGAATCACCCAATGTTCATCATAAAGTAAATAATTAGAGGTGTATATGAAAATATATTATGATATAGATAATTTGTTTAGATGTTATAATGAAGCATTTTCAGTTTTCTTAAATAAAAATAAAGTATTAAAAGGTAAAAAAGTAATTTCTTATTTTAATAAGGGAATAATTTATTTAGTTTGTACTATTATATTATTTATTTTTAAAATATTACTATCTAAATTTATAGAAATAAACTTGCTAAATTATCTTTTAATATTAATAGTATTTTTATTAGTATGGTATTTTTTAATATTAATACTAGGGTATATTAAAGTTAAAGATAATAATAAGGGATATATTACTTTAACTGAAGATGGTATAAAAAGTATGGGAATATATACTTCTTATTCTGATATAGAATTTATATATAAAGGAAAATATAGTATAACAATTATAACTAAAAATAGAGTAATCTATTTTATAAATAAAGAAAAAGAAGAATTAATAAATGAAATAATAAAAAATAAGAAAGATATTTTGGTGATATATGATATTTGATACAATAAATTCAAAAAGTGATGGGCTAAAACTTTCTATAGCAATAATGGAGGCTAAAAATCCAAAAGGTATAGTACAAATCTCACACGGTATGCAAGAGCATAAAGAAAGATATTTTGATTTTATGGAATTTTTAGCTAAAAATGGTTATACTTCTATAATCCATGATCATAGAGGACATGGTAAAAGCGTTAAAACAGAACTTGATTTAGGTTATTTTTATACTGATGATATAAATTATATAATTGACGATTTGTATGATGTGACTTGTTATGTTAAAAATAAATATAAAAATTTAAATGTATATTTATTTAGTCATAGTATGGGTACGTTAGTTTCACGTGGGTATATAAAAAAATATGATTCTGAAATAGAAAAATTAATACTATGTGGGCCACCAACTAGAAATTCTATGGATAAATTAGGTATTAAATTATGTAATTTTATGGAAAGTAAAAAATATAATAGATTATTAAATAAAATAACTTTTAAAAACTATAATAAAGGCTATAAAGTTAAAAATAGTTGGATTTGTTCTAATGAAAATATAGTTAAAAATTATAATTTAGATCCATATTGCTCTTATATATTTACAACAAATGGTTTTTTAAATCTATATAAATTAATGCATAATGCTTATTTGAAAGATGATTATAAGTTAAATAATAAAAACTTAGATATATTTGTTATAGCAGGTGTTGCTGATCCTGTTATTCAAAATGAAAGAAAATTTATGGATTTAATACATTTTTTAAATGAGGTGGGGTATAAAAATATAGAATACAAATTATATCCTGGATGTCGTCATGAGTTATTAAACGAAGTTAATAATAAAGTAGTATATAATGATATATTAGATTTTATAGGTGATATGTATGAATCAACAAAAAATAGCTGATTTAATAAAAGAGTTAAGAAAGAAAAATAATCTAACTCAAAAAGATTTTGCTCTAAAATATAATGTTACATATCAAGCAGTAAGCAAATGGGAAAATGGTAAGAATCTACCTGATATTGCTTTAATAAGACAGATATGTGATGATTATAATATTGATATAAATAGTGTATTAGATGTTAAAATTAAAAATAAACATAAAAAAATATATATTATTTTAATATTAATTATTTTAATATTTATATTATCTATAGTTTTTAGTAATGATAATTTGTCACATAAAAAAGTATCTTCAAATTGTCCTGATTTTGATATTAAAGGAAGTTTAGTATATAATAAAAACTCATCATATTTATATATATCAAATATTGAATATTGTGGAGATATTGATAGTGAAATTTATGATTCTATAAGTTGTATTTTATATGAAAGTAATGGAGAAAAAAGAATAATTAGTAAATGTAATGAAATGGAAAATATAAGTTTATCTAATTATTTATCTACTCTAGAATTTAGTATTGAAAACTTTTCTAAAAATTGTAATAAATATGAAAATGAAAGTTTAATACTTGAATTAGAGTTTGTAAAAGATGGTAATATTACTAGTCATAAAATACCTTTAAAATTAGGTGAGTGCTAATTCAACCTAAAGTTTAGTTAATTTTTATTTAAAATTATTTAATATTAGGTTATAATTAATTTGGAGGTATGTTTATGAAAAAGAAATTATTAATAATAGGGGGAATAATATTATTTATAGTTTTAGCTGTTTCTATAGTATTAATAGTAAGAAATGAAAAAATAGAAGAAAAAACAGATGCCATAAAGTTTAAGGAATCTTATGAATCTTTAAATGGTACTACTACAAGTAGTGGTAAGACATATAATACAGTATCAATAAGTAAAGATAATCCAATTAAATATGTTAGCGCTAAAGAAGCTGTTGACATAATTAAAAATGGTGAAGGAATTATTTATTTTGGAGCAAATTGGTGCCCTTGGTGTAGAAATGCAGTTCCTGTACTTTTATCTATGGCTAGTAAAAATAAACTAGAAAATATATATTATGTTGATATGGATAGCCTAAGAAATCTTTGGAGTGTAGTTGATGGAAAATTAGTAAAAACTAGAGTAGAAGAAGAAGGATATTATGAATTATTAGATTCATTAAGTTCTATTTTAACTGATTATGTAATAACTGATAATAACATTGAATATGAAGTTGGTGAAAAAAGAATATATATGCCACTTGTAATTGCTGTAAAAAATGGAAAAATTCTAGCTAATCATACTAGTACAGTTGAACTAAATGAGAATCAAACTGCATATGATAAATTAACAAGTGAGCAATATGATGAATTATATAATATATATAATGAAATGGTTACTCTTATGATGAGTAGTTCATGTGATGCTGTAGAACCTTGTAATTAGAAAGGATTACTTATGCAAATAAAAACAATAGATGATAGTAAATTATTAAAATTAAAAAGTATTAATAAATTAGGTATTTCTAAGATACCTACAATGTATGAAAATGATGAAGGATATATGGTAGATATTCCAAGTAATTATGAAAGTATTACTGATGATTCTAATCTTTATACTAAATTAATGAGAATAAAAAATATATCTGATTTAGTTTTGGAATTATATAAAAGAGGTTTTTATCTTATTGATTTGGATTTTAAAAATTTTATGGCCAATGGTGAAGATATAATTTTATCAAACCCACTTTCCATTCTAACACAAGAAGAATTAGATGATTTAGTCTATAAAGATGTATCAAAATATCTTTATACTACTATAAATATATTTACAATTTGCTATTTAAATGATATTCCAAGTGAAAAAGTAAATGAAAGTATTACAGAAGCTTTAAAAAATTTCTATAATAAAGTAGAATCTAGACCTCTTTACGGTGTAAATGATAATGAAAATACATTAGATATATCAGCTTATTTATTAAATTCTAAAAATTTAAAAGATGATTTATTAATTGATTATATGGATTTTTCTTCATATAAAGAAAAAACATTAATTAAAAAGAATCAATAATCGTTTATTATGAATATTAAAAAAACATTAAAAATATTAAATTTTAATGTTTTTTCATTTGTTTGCTTGTTATCAAAATATCTATATAGTATAATTTTTGTAGGGGAACTTAACTGTTGAGTGCTTGCCTCCAACTAAATAAGGAAGGAGGCTTGATATTATGTGTAAGAAAGATTTTTTAAT
>CAKPNP010000018.1 GCA_934169415.1 uncultured Bacilli bacterium | reverse complement strand
AAAAAAGAATATAATAAATATAGATATATACGAATGCTTAATAAGTATTCTAAAGATATAAACGGAGATGAAGTAGAGATGAAGTATAAAAGAGCTTTAAAGAACTTAGAAGATGATAACTTATTTGAACCCATGTTTACAAAAGAAGAAGATGAATTAAGACTAAGAAACTCATATAAAATTCATTATAAAGAATTAGGATTAAAAGAAGGAGAGGAAAAGGGCAAAATGTCTGAAAAAATAAATACAGCTAAAGAGATGTTAAAAGATAATTTACCAATAGAACAAATATCAAAGTATACAGGATTAACTAAAAAACAAATAATGATGTTATAAATATATAAATTATTGACAAATAACAAAAAAAATAGTATAAATAGTTAAGTATTTATGGAGGAATTTATGGAAAAAATTTATATATTTGGACACAAGAAACCTGATACTGATTCAATTTGTGGAAGTATTAGTTTATCTTACTTAAAAAATCAAATGGGTTATAATACTGAGGCTATGGCTTTAGGAAATATCAATAATGAAACTAAATTTGTACTTAATTATTTTGGCTTAAAGGAACCAAAATATTTAAATGATGTTAAGTTACAAATAAAAGATGTAGATTATATGAGGAATTGTTATGCTTATGATGTAACCTCTATTAATGAAGCTTATAACTACATGAAAGAAAATAATTTAAGCGGACTACCTATAGTTAATAAAGATAAAAAATTAACAGGTTTATTAACTTTAAAAGAACTTGCACGTGAGTTAATAAATGGAGATTTAATTAAAATTAAAACATCATATAAAAATATACTCGAAACTTTAAAGGCAAATGAAGTATTAAAATTTGATGATGAGATAGAAGGTAATTTACTAACAGCTGCATATAGAAGTATTACATTTATTGAAAATATAATATTACATGATAATGATATATTAATAGTAGGTGATAGACAAAATATTATAGAATATGCTGTTAAATCACATATTAAATTAATTATAATTACTGGTGATGGTGAAATATCTAAAGAAAATTTAGAAAAAGCTAAAGAAAATAAAGTAAATATAGTAAAAACATCATATGATACATTTCATACAACTAAATTAATCAATTTATCTAATTATGTTAGTTCGGTGCCTTATTCTACTAGTCCTATTAGTTTTGATGAAAATGAGTACTATACACAATTTCAAGAAGTTGCCCAAAAAACAAAACATACAAATTATCCAATTGTTGATAAAGATGGATACTGTAAAGGGTTACTACATATAACTTTTTCTAATGTTAAACATCCAAAAAAGGTTATATTAGTTGATCATAATGAAAAAAGTCAAACTGTTGATGGAATAGAAGAAGCATCTATAGTAGAAGTTATAGATCATCATAAATTAGGAACTCTTGCAACTAGCTTACCTATAAATTTTAGAAATATGGCTGTTGGAAGTGCGAATACTATAATATATAATATATATAAAGAAAATAATGTTGAAATTCCAAAAAGCATAGCAGGTGCTATGTTATCAGCAATTATTTCTGATACATTGCTATTAAAATCTCCAACTACAACCCCTTTAGATAGAACTGCAGTAAGTGAACTTGAAGTATTAGCTGGTGTAAGTTATTTTGAATATGGAATGGAAATGTTTAAAGCTGGTTCTAGCCTAAAAGGTAAAACAAAAGAAGAAATAATATATGAGGACTTTAAAAAATTCACTGTAAATGATAAAAATATAGGAATTGGTCAAGTTTTCACAACAGATATAGATTCAATTATGAATGAAAAAGAAGGATATATTAAAATTTTAGATGATATGGCTAAAAATCAAGAGTTTACAGTTGTAGCTATCTTTATAACTGATATTATTAAAAATGGTTCTTATATTTTATATAATACTTCTTCTGAAAGAGTTTTAATGGATAGCTTTGATTTAGATATTTTGAAACAAGGACATTATTTCCAAGATTTAGTATCTAGAAAAAAACAATTTATACCTCCTATTATGGAAGCATTAGAAAAATAACTACTTTTTAGTAGTTTTTTCTTATATTTTGACATTTTATTTAGTCATAATTAATTATAATAGATAGTATAGTTACATAGGTGAGACTATGAAAAAAATAGTACTATGTATACTTGCTATAGTAATGATTTATTTTTCACTTTTTACATTTTTAAAAAAATTTAATTTAAAAGAGAATAACACTTTTACTTTAAATATGTTAAACAATTCTAATTATTATTTTAATGATAAAAAAAGTACTAATAATATACTTTTAAATTTTATAAGTTTAATAAATGGAATTGATTTAGATAAGCCTGATACATTAGTATTAAAAAAATTTTATAGGACAAGTAATAAAACATTGGAATTTTCTTATATTCAAAATGAGGTTATTTCATCTCCACAAGTTTTTATATATACAACACATGAAACTGAAGGTTACATAGATTCTGGAGATGTTAGAAAGGTGGCATATATATTACAGGAAAAATTAAATGAACTTGGAATTATGACTGTAGTATCTTCTAATTCCGTTAGTGAATATATTAAAACTAATAATTTAACCAGTGATGATGTTTACCTAGCAAGTAGAACCTTTGTAACTAATGCATTAGAAAATTATAAAGATTTAAAGTTAATAATCGATTTACATAGGGATGGTGTATCTCATGATAGTTCTACAAAAGTAATTGATGATAAAAGTTATGCTAAGGTGATGTTTGTAATAAATGAGAATTTACCTAACATGAAAACAGCTAATGATTTAAATGAAATATTATCATCAAAATTAGATATTTCTAAAGGAATATACCGTAAAAAAATAAGTAATTTTAATCAAGATTTAAGTGAAAATGTAATACTTATAGAGATGGGAGGGAATAATAATACATTTAGCGAAGTAGAAAATTCTATACCTATTTTAGCTGATAGTATAAAAGATTACGTAAATGAAAAAGAGTAATATAAAATATAATATATTTAAGATGAGTATAATAATTTTATTTGCAATTTTTATGACGACTTTTATGAGTAATAAGTATGGCTATTATGAATATAAGAAAAGACAAAGTGTAACTTTAACTAAAGAACAAATTAAATTATTTGAAGAAGATGTTAAAAATGGAAAAGAAATAGATATAAATGATTATGTAAGTAATATAAATAGAAATTATCAAACCAAACTATCACAAGCTGGATTAAATGTTTCAAATACGATTTCTAAAGTAGTTAAAACAGGCGTCGATAATATATTTAGATATATTGATAAAGTTGTTACACAATAATTTATAAAGGACTTTAAAAAGTTCTTTTTTTAAATTATAATATATATAGGAGTTGATATAATGATTATAGGATCACATGTATCATTTAAAAAAGATACACAATTAATAGGTAGTATAAAAGAAGCTTTAAGTTACGGTGCTAATACTTTTATGTTTTATACTGGAGCACCTCAAAATACAATAAGATATGATATAAAAGAGGATTTATTAATTAAGGCACATGAAATGTTAAAAGAAAATAATATTGATATTAATAATATAATAGTTCATGCTCCATATATAATAAATATGGCAAGTTCTAATGATTTCGCACCTACATTTTTAAAACAAGAAATAAGTAGAGTAGAGGCTCTTGGTATGAAATATTTGGTATTACATCCAGGTAATTCAGTTAAATTATCCAAAAGTGAAGCAATTAAAAATATTATTGATAATTTAAATAAAGTAGGAGAAAGTAGTGTATTAATTTTATTAGAAACCATGGCTGGAAAAGGAACTGAAATTGGTTCTAATTTCTCTGAACTAAAACAAATTATCGATGGTGTTAAATATCCACTTGGAGTATGTCTTGATACATGTCATGTAAATGATGCAGGATATGATTTATCTAATTTTGATGATGTTTTAGAAGAATTTGATAAAATAATTGGTTTAAAATATTTAAAATGTATACATATTAATGATAGTAAAAATTTAATTGGTGCACATAAAGATAGACATGAAAATATAGGATATGGGACTATAGGATTTAATAATATTATAAATATTTTATATAATGAAAAATTAAAAGATGTTCCTAAAATATTAGAAACACCTTATATAAAAGGAACAAAGGATTCTTATCCACCATATAAATTTGAAATAGAAATGATAAAATCTAAAAAATTTAATGATAAATTATATGATGATGTTATAAATTACCATACTTCTCTTTAAAGAATATATAAAGCGATTCTATTTTTTGATATGAAACAGGATTAATTTTTGTCTTCAAATCATCTAATATTGGTCTTGGATTACCAAAACAAATCGTCATATATTCTTTTTTTATGTAATTAAAAATAATATTTAATTCTTTTTCGTTTAATGAGATTCCATTTTGTGTAGCAAATTTAGAAACATCATCAATATTCATTCTATTTACATATTCACTAATTAATCTTTCTTTCATTTAATCACCTAATTAATAATATGAGTAATATATAGAATAATGTATTAAAAATTAAATAAAATATTAATGGAGATGATTTTATGTATCAAATAAAACCATTAAGATATAATTATAACGCTTTAGAACCTTTTTTAAGTAGTAAAACTGTATTTACTCATTATAATAGTCATTATAAAAAATATTTAGATAATTTAAATAATTTACTTTTAAAAAACAATTATGATTTTAGATATACTTTGGAAGATTTAGTAAGTAATATAGATATTTTTCCTATTAAAGATAGGGGAGATATTTTATATAATTTAGGCGGTGTATTAAATCATGAAATGTATTTTGAATATTTATCTAATCCTAGCAAAGTAAGTGGTAAATTAGAACGTGATATAAATAAAACTTATGGAAGTTTTGAAAATTTTAAAAATGAATTTATTGAAAGTACAAAGTCTTTAGTCGGTTCAGGATATACTTTTTTAGTTTTAAATCGCGAAAATAAATTAGAGATAATAAATACCCCTAATCAAGATACACCATATTCATATGGCTTAAAACCTATATTTAATATAGATTTATGGGAACATGCTTATTATTTAGATTATCAAAATAATAGAAATCAATATGTTTTAAACTTTTTTCAAAATATGGATTTTAATTATATAAGTGAAGAATACGAAAAAATATAAAAATTATAAATTAAATAAAACTATTGAAAAAAGATATAATATATTAATTTTAATAATAATTTTTTTAATGATAATAATAATAACTGCATTATTTCAAATACAAATACTAAATCATGAGTATTATGAATTAAAGGTTTTGGAAAATTCTAAAACTTTAGTATACTCTACTAGTACACCTCGTGGTAGGATTTATGATAGAAATGGTAAAATTATAGTTGATAATAAACCTGTTTTAGTAATATATTATAAAAAACCAAATGGTATAACAACAAGTGAAGAAATTGCTTCTTCTTATAAATTAGCTTCTATAATAGATATTGATTATACTAATTTAAGTGATAGAAATTTAAAAAAATTTTTAATAAATAAATCAGAGGATAAATTAGATTCTAAAATAACTAGTGATGAGTGGAAGCTATTAGAAGAAAGAAAAATAACTCTTACAGATATAGAAGATTACAAAATTGAAAGAATAAATCTTGATGAATATGATTTAAACGAAGTAGATTACAAATCAGCTTATATATATTATTTAATGAATACAGGGTATAGTTACTCATATAAAGAAATAAAAAAAGGTGATGTAAGTGATATTGAATATGCAACCGTAGCAGAAATGAGGGAATTGTTACCTGGTTTTGATGTTAAGTTAGATTGGGAAAGATACTATCCTTATGGTGATGTTTTTAGAACTATTTTAGGTAATGTTTCAACAACTTCAACTGGACTACCTTATGAACTTAAAGATTATTATTTAAATTTAGGTTATAATTTAAATGATAGAGTTGGAACTACATATTTAGAATATCAATATGAATCATTATTAAAAGGAGAAAAAACAGTATATGAGTTAAATAAAGATGGAAGTTATAAAGTAGTTAAAAAGGGATCACGTGGTAATGATATTATGCTTACAATAGATATAGAATTACAAAAAGAAGTTGAAAAGATATTAGAAACTGAAATTAGGAATGCTAAAAAAGAAGAAAATACTAAATACTATAACAGTTCGATGGTTATAATATCAGATCCTAATACTGGAGAAATATTATCTATGTCAGGAAAAATTTTAGAAGATGATACTATATATGATTATACACCTAGTATTATTACAATGCCTGTTACAGCAGGTTCAATTGTAAAAGGAGCATCTCATACAGTTGGATATAAGGAAGGAGCATTATTAATTGGTGAAAGAAGAGTAGATGAGTGTATAAAAATAAAAGGTACTCCTTTAAAATGTTCTTGGACAACTCTTGGTAATATAGATGATATTCAAGCTTTAAAATATTCATCTAATGTATATCAATATTTAACGGCTATAAAGGTTGGTAAATCAAGTTATCAATACAATAAATCTTTATCGTTAGATGAAACCGCTTTTGATACTTATAGAAATATATTTGCAAGTTACGGCTTAGGTGTTTATACAGGTATTGATTTACCTAATGAATCATTAGGATATAAAGGTAGTAGTAATACAGGATATTTATTAGATTTTGCAATCGGTCAGTATGATACATATACCCCAATTGAACTTATGCAATATATAAATACTATAGCAAATAAAGGTACTAGATTAAAACCTTATTTATTAAAGGCTGTTTATAATTCTAATAATCTTATTTATGAAAATACAAAAGTAGAATTAAATAAAGTTGATATAGATAGTGTATATATGGATAGAATAAGAAAAGGTTTTAGGGCAGTAATGGAAGTTGGAGGAACAGGATATTATTTTATTGATCCTAAATATAAAGCTGCTGGTAAAACAGGAACAAGTGAGAGTTTTATAGATTCAGATAACGATGGAATTATAGATAAAGAAACTATGAGTAATACCTTTGGAGCATATGCACCATACGATAATCCTAAAGTATCATTTTTAGTAGTATCTCCTAATATTTATTATAAAGAGTCTTCTTCTACTGCTAGAAGTGGCGTAAATCGTAAAATTTCTAGATTAATTTCACAAAAATACTTTGATTTATATAAATAATTTGATATAATTATATAAGTCTTATACGAAGGAGGGATTATATTATGGCAAAAAAAGGAGAAGCAAGAGAAAGAATTACATTACAATGTTCTGTTTGTAAAGAAGAAAATTATCGTACTGAAAAAAATAAACGTAACACTACTGAACGTTTAGAAATTAAAAAACATTGTCCAAAATGTAAAGCTACAACAACTCATAAGGAGAAAAAATAATGTTTATTAATTATTCAAAATTAATAAGCTTGCAAGCTAAATCTTGTAAAGTTAGATTACAACCTGTTTGGGTATGTAATAACTTAAAAGTTTCTTCTTGTAAAAAGAAAATTTTAAAAAATAACATATATATGAAAAAAGGAGGAGCCAATGTTTAGTGTTAACGATGTAAAAAATGGTATTACTTTTTTACTAGATGGCGAAATATTCACTGTACTTGAATTTTCTCACGTTAAACCTGGTAAAGGTGCTGCTTTCGTTAAAATGAAAGTTAGAAACTTAAGAACTGGTTCTAATACAGAAAAATCATTCAATAGTGGTACAAAATTAGAAAAAGCTATGATAGAAAAACATCCAATGCAATTTTTATATGCATCAGGTGATTCTTATAACTTTATGAATATGTCTACATATGAACAAATAGAATTAACAGCTGCTCAATTAGGAGATGAAGCTAAATTCTTAAAAGAAGGTTTAAATGTTGATTTAAGCTTTTACCAAGGTGAATTATTAGGTGTAATACTTCCAGATAAAGTTGAACTTGAAGTAACTCATACTGAACCAGCTGTAAAAGGAAATACTACTAATAATGCTACAAAAGATGCTGAATTAGAAACTGGGCTTATAATTAAAGTTCCATTATTTGTTGAACAAGGTGAAAAAGTAATAGTTTCAACTTCAACAGGTAAATACGATTCAAGAGCATAAAAAATGCACAATTATTGTGCAAAAATAGTAAAAAAATATCAAAAATGCACAGTATTTTTAAAATATTGTGCATTTTATTTACTTAGAAATTTTTTTATGATGAAATTTATTTGAGGTGAATATCTATGGAACCAATTAAAGTAAATAAACTACCCATACAATATAATATAGATAAAGAATTGTTACAATTAATATCAGAGGCAAATGAAAAATATGGAGAGTACAAATCAAACTTAAAAAACAGTCAATTTGATTCTAGATTTTTTTTAAATCTTGTTATATTGAGTGAAAGCTTTAAATCAACTCAAATAGAAGGTACTCAAATTTCACAGGATGATATGTTTTATTTAAAATATATGCCAAAAACTGATGATAATCTTGAAATACAAAATTTAAAAAAAGTTATTGAATACTCAAAAAAATATTTAAATAATAGTAATAAGATAGATATTAAGTTTGTAAATAATATACATAAAATTTTATTGGATAGTGTTCGTGGTAATGAAAAAGAACCTGGTAAGATTAGAAATATTCAGAATTGGATAGGACCTAAAGGATGCACTATAAACGAAGCAATATTTGTACCACCAATACCAGAAGAAGTTCCTATATTATTAGAAAATTTATTTGAATATATGAACGATGCATATATTGATCCATTGTTCATAAATTTAGCAATATCACATTCGCAATTTGAAACAATTCATGCTTATCGTGATGGAAATGGTAGACTTGGTAGAGCATTAATTCCAATTCAATTAGCAAAATTAACCCAAGATGAACTGATTTTGTTTTTATCTGAAGTTATTGAATTATATAAACCTAGTTATCAAAGATTTTTAAATGAAAGTAGAAAAGGGAATATGTTAGGTTTTATAAAATTTTTTCTTCAATGTATTATTGAACAATGTAATAATTATATAGCTAAAATAAATAGAATAAAACAAATATACTTACAGGATATGAAAAAAATAGATGAATTAGGTAGTAATGCTGTCTACAGGATTATGCCTGTTATATTAAAACAAGTGGTATTTACTAAAAAAGAAATAGAAGAAGAATCTGGAGTATCAAGAAATACAGTATCCACAATTATTGATAAATTAGTCAGTATAGGTATATTAGTGCCTGATTCTACTTATACTAAATTAAGCTATAGGTATGAAGAAATATATAATGTATTTGTTGGAAAAGAAATCTAATTAAGAATGGAATTTATTTCATTCTTTTATTTACTTGAAATTTTTTTTATGATAAAATTTATTTGAAATTAGTATTATATAAATAATTAAGTTTTTATTTAATATTATTAATATATTTAAATAAATATTTAAAACATATGAAAATTAATTAGTAGGAGAACTTATATGAATAGAAAAGCAAAACTTTATTTAAATTTATTTTATATATCTATTATATTAGTTACAGGATATATTTAATATATATAATGATAAATATGAATTTTATATAGAAAAAAATGATATGACATTAATATTAGGTAACGATTATGAGATAAATATTATACCTAAAGATTATTTGTATAATGATATATCTAATTATATTATTACCACTTCTGATGCATCAATACTAGAAATAAAAGATAATATTATAACACCATTAAAAGAAGGAAATACTATTGTTAAAATAAAATCTAATAAAGGATTTCATAATAAAAAAATAAATATAAATGTTACTAATGATACAGTAAATACAATAACTGTACCTGATAATATTAATATGTTAGTAGGTGAAGAATATAAAATTAATGCAATAGTAAATAATGATGACAAAGTATCTATAAATTTAGATTATGAGGTATTAGATAAAAATATAATTAATGTAGATAACTTAGGAAATATTAAAGCATTAAAAAGTGGAAGTACAAAAATAAAAGTAAGTGGTAGTGGAATAAACAAAACAATAGATGTGGTAGTTAATGAAAAAATAACAGAACCAGAATTAGAATTGAATATATATAATGCTACATTAAATGTAGGACAAAGTATAGAAATAAAATCAAATATAGATAATTTATATTATGTTTCAAGTGATGAGACAGTAGCAACTGTTAAGAATAATACTATAATTGCATTATCTAATGGAAATGTTATTATAAATGTTTATACTACAAATGGTGTTAAGAAAAGTATAAATATAACTGTTTTAGAAACATCTTCTAATGATCCTAAGCCAGTAGATAAGGTAGAAAGTATAAGCATACCTAGTACATTATTATTAGAAGTAGGTCAAAGTAAAAAAATAGATGTAGTAATAAAACCTAGCAATATAACGGATGTAACATGGGTGAGTAGTAATAATAATATAGCGATAGTAAATAATGGTGTAATAACAGCTATTAGTGATGGAACATGTATTATTACAGCTTCATCATTTGGCAAAACTACTGATATGATAGTAACTGTAACTCCAAAGGTAATAGAATCTACAAGTATAAGTATAGATAAAACAAATGAAACAATTATAGTTGGAAAATATGTAAAATTAAATGCAACTATAAATCCAAGTAATGTAACAGATAAAAATATAACATGGACAAGTAGTAATGAAAGTATTGCTAAAGTAAATTCAAATGGTAAAGTAACTGGTATTAGTCCGGGTAGTGTTGTAATAACAGCACAAACAAATAATGGTAAAATAGCTAAAAGTAATATAACTGTAAAAGAAAATAAAGTATCAATAACTAGTATAAATCTTGATAAATCTAATGAAACAATAAATGTAGGTTCATCTATAAAATTAAATGCTATTATAAATCCAAGTAATGCGACAGACAAAAATATAATATGGACAAGTAGTAACGAAAGTATTGCTAAAGTAAATAATGGTGAGGTTACAGGAATTAATCAAGGTAGTGTTATAATAACAGCAAGAACAAATAATGGCTTATCAGCAACAGCTAACATTAATGTTATAAAAACAAACACTAAAAGAACTATTCAATTATTAAAGGATACTAATTTTGATAATGGTTTTGCACTTATACATAATTTCAATCCGAATGTAGAATTTACAAAATATGGATGTGCATTTTGTAAAAATACACAATATTACTTTATATATAATGCAAATAATGCTCCAAATTTAGAAACACAATATGTAGAAAATGGAAAAAATTATGTATCAGCACTTCAAAATGATGGTACAAATGATAAGCTTGTAGTATTTAAAAATGGTGAAGTTACTATGGACATTAATACTTTTGGTAAGACATACTCTCCAAATGGTAATACATGGCCACATTTATTAGTAACAAGTGCTCAAGATAGTTTGAATGGATTAAGAAATCAACGAGTATTTAAAAATTCAGTTCCTTTAGATGAACAAAAATATTATTATTTAGATAATAATTCGAATAATATAATTTTTAGTCTAGATATAAAATTAAATGGATTTAAAAAAGGAAATCCTATAAATAATATATCAGCGGCTCAATTTTTATCTTATTTAGAAGTATATTGTAAAGCAGATGAATGTATAGATTCTCAAGGTAATTCAAAATTGTTCTGGTTTGGTTTTAATTTATTTGATGATAGATCTGATAATCAAGGATTTAATTATTCATTTGATGAACATACAAAAACAACAGTAACTTTACTTTCTACACCTTCTATTTATTGTGTTAATAATAGATGCGGAAGTGAATATAGTATTTATAATAATGGCAATTTTTCATATGATTGGCATCATGTAGAAGTAAATGTAACCGATAAAATAAAAGAAATGGTAGATAGAATAAATAATAGTGGCATGTATACTAAAAAGTTAACTCCATCAGATTTTTGGTTTGGCGGATTTAATATAGGTTATGAAATACATGGTGAGTATTGGATTTCGATGTCATTTAAAAATTTAAGATTAACATCTACAGATAAATAATATGTAAAAACAATATAAAGATTTTTTATATTGTTTTTAATTTTCAAATATGATAACATATTATATAGAATAGAAGGGATTATATGAATAAAAAAGGTTTTGCAATTTCTACTATGATTTATTCTATATTAATATTATTTTTAGGATTAATAGTAGCAATATTAGGATTACTTGCTAATAGAAAATTAGTACTTGATAAATTAAAACATAATGTATCTAGTAGTTTAAATAATGAAGAAATATATGTAAATATTTATAAAGATTATGTATTAAATGGAGCAGATCCTATAATATCAGGAGATTTAATACCAGTAATTATAACTAATACAGGAACAGTATTAAAAGCTAGTTTATATACAGAATGGTATAATTATGCAAATAAAAATTGGGCAAATGCTATAATACTTAAAGATAAAAATGCTAGTTATAAAGATGGAGAAGAAATTCCATTTGATAATATAGAAAGTTATTTTGTATGGATACCAAAGTATAGCTATAAAATATTTAATTTAGGAAATTATACTTCTGTTATAACAGTAGATAGTAAACCAAGTGAAAGTGCAGCACAAGAAATAGAAATTAAATTTGGTACTAGTAATACTAAAGATGAAATAGATGGAGAATGTACAACAACTATGTTAAGTGGTGAGAGTGGTAACTGTAAAGTAGGAGATTATATGACGCATCCAGCGTTTATATCGATGGATACTACTGGATTATGGGTAGCTAAATTTGAAACAAGTGGAACAACAAGTAAAATAAATGTACTACCAAATCAAACAAGTTTAAGAAATATAAATTTAAAAACAATGTTTGAACTTTCTCATAACTATGATAGAAGCCTAGATAGTCATATGATGAAAAATACAGAGTGGGGAGCAGTTGCTTATCTAAGTCATTCAAAATATGGAATCAATAGTGAGGTAAGAATAAATAATAGTACTACATACACAACAGGGTGTGCGGCAACAAGAGAAAATGGTTCTCCTTACAGTGGATGTGAGAATGCATATAATACTCCTATTGGATATTTAGCTAGTACAACAGGAAATATAAGTGGAATCTATGATATGAGTGGTGGTGCTTGGGAATACATGGCATCATATATGGATGGATTATATGGAAGTAGTGAATTTGATTTAAGTAGTATATCAAATTATGATAGTAAATATTTTGATGTATATCCTGCTAATAGTACAGCAATAACATATAATAAAAGAATATTAGGAGATGCAACAGGAGAGTTAGGCCCATTTTATTATTATGATAGATTGTCACATAGTACATGGTATGATGATTATGTGGTTTTTGTTGGAGAATCTTCACCGTGGTTTGTACGTGGCGCACATTATTCACATTCTAATATTGCGGGTACATTCGTTTTTGATAGAGATACTGGAAAAGCATATAATTATGCTTCATTCCGTCTTGTTTTAACAAAATATCAATAATATGGTATTTTGTTTTTTTATACGCATATAATTAAATAGGTGATTTTGTGAATTTAAGAGATATTCTTTCATATTTAAATATAGATTTAAATACTGATTTAAGGATAAATAAAATAACTACAAATTCAAAAGAGGTTACAAAAGGTGATTTATTTGTAGCTATAAATAATGGACATAATTATATAGATGAGGCTATAAAAAATGGTGCTACGTGTGTAATAACTATGGATAATAAGCATCATGAAGTACTTACAATACATGCTTTAGATACAAAAGAAGTATTATATAAATTAAGTATGTATGTTAGAAATTTATATAATATTCCATTAATAGCTATTACAGGAAGCACTGGAAAAACTACTACTAAAGACTTAATAAGTTTAATTTTAGAAAAAAAATATAATGTATTAAAATCGTTAAAAAATCATAATAACAATATAGGATTACCTAATACTTTACTTAATTTAAATGATACATATGATGTAGCTGTTGTTGAAATGGGAATGAATCATTTTAATGAAATATCATTATTATCTAAAATAGCTAAACCTAATTATGCTATTATTACTAATATAGGTAGTGCTCATATAGGAAATTTAGGCAGTAAAAAAAATATATTAAAAGCAAAAGAAGAAATATTAGATGGTATGGATAATGGAATTTTACTAGTAAATAAAAAAGATAAATATTTAAAAAAAATTAAGTATGATAATACTATTAGAGTTGGTAAGAAAAGTATTGGTGTAAAAAAAATAAAATACTATAAAGATTATATAGAATTTTATATAGGTAAAACTAAATTTAGATTTAATTATCCATTTAAACATTTATTACCAGACGTATTTTTAGCTATACAAGTAGGCTTATTATTTGATGTTGATTTGAATTTAATTAGTAAGTCTATAAGTGAATATAAAACTGAGGTTGGTAGATTAAATATAATTAAAGGAAAATATACAATAATAGATGATAGTTATAATTCTAGTTATGAAGCTTTGATTGGTGCTTTAAGTAAATTAAAACATGAAAGAAATCATAAAATTATTATTTTAGGTGATATATTAGAACTCGGAAATTTTAGTTATAAGTATCATAAAAAAATAAATAAATATTTAAAAAAGATAAGAAATAAAGAAGTTTTATTGATTGGAGAATATACAAAGAATATAAATGGAGTTCATTTTGAAACAGTTGAAAGTATCAATAAATATTTAAGGAAAAGAAATATTGATAATAGTATTATATATATAAAAGGTAGCAGGAAAATGAATTTAGATAAAATAAAAATAGGTCCTATTTAGTAGGACCATTTTGTTTACTTAGATAAAAATCTTTTTGATAAGATACAATATAGTTAAATTTATTTATAGTTATGATTATATCATCACATTTAAATTCTTTTTGTAATATTAAACATAATTTTTCAAGTAATTCCATTGTACTTTTAAATATTGAATCATTAAAAATTGGACTTTTAGGATCACCATTATGCAATATTTTAAATGTTTGAACTAGTTTCATTATACCTTCTAATTTATCAAATTCTACTTTAAGTGATAATAAAGTATCAATTACTTTTTCATCATTATTATATATAAAATTAGATTTAAATACTTCTTTTTGTTCTTTTGAGTATTTATCATATTGTTTAGTATTAAGTAAATCAATAGCTCTTTGTACTAATTTATTTGATACAAGAAAAAAACCTAAACCTTTAACTTTATTGTATTCATAGTTTGATAGTGCTATAACTTCATCTATATTTATATTTTTAACTTCATCTAAAGTTATAATTCTTTCGTAATCTAATTTCATATTATTACCTCACAAAACTATAATTAATTTTATCTTAAAAATTATTTCTTGTCAATAATTATTTAATATAGTATAATGGTTTGGGTGATTTTATGAAAATTAAATATGAACTGTTAAAAAATGATGGAAATGCTAGATTAGGTAAGTTAATTACTAATCATGGTGAATATATAACTCCTATATTTATGCCTGTTGGAACACAAGCAACAGTAAAAACATTATCTCCAGAGGAATTAAAAGAAGTTGGTAGTGCTGTAGTTTTATCTAATACTTACCATTTATGGTTAAGACCTGGAGAAGACATTGTGAAAAAAGCGGGTGGACTTCATAAATTTATGAACTATGATGGTCCAATTTTAACTGATAGTGGCGGATTTCAAGTTTTCAGTTTAGCTAAAAATAAGAAAAAAGATATAGTTGAAGAAGGAGTTTTCTTTAAAAGCCATTTAGATGGTAAAAAATTATTTTTAACTCCAGAGTTATCAATAGAAATTCAAAATAAATTAGATAGTGATATAGCAATGAGCTTTGATGAATGTATTCCATATCCTGCTAGTTATGAATATGCTAAGGCTAGTACAGAAAGAACTTTGAGATGGGCTAAAAGAGGACTTGATGCTCATAAAAATCCTAATCAATCTTTATTTGGAATTGTTCAAGGTGGGGAATATGAAGATTTAAGATATTATAGCGCTAAAGAGATAACTAAGTTAAATTTTGATGGATATTCTATAGGTGGAACGAGTGTTGGAGAAGATAAAGATACTATGTATAAGATGATTGATTATGCAATTAAGTATTTACCAGTTGATAAGCCTAGATATTTAATGGGAGTTGGAGATCCTATTGATTTATTAGAGGGTGTAGAAAGAGGAGTAGATATGTTTGATTGTGTACTTCCAACACGCCTTGCAAGACATGGTAATGCATTTACTAGACATGGTAAAATTAATATTAAAAATTCTAAATATAAAGAGGATTTTACTCCAATTGATGATTGTGATTGTTATGCATGCAAAAACTATACAAAAGCTTATATAAGGCATTTAATTGTGTCAGATGAAACTTTTGGAGCTAGACTTTTATCGATACATAATATAAGATTTTTAATTAAAATGATGGAAGAGATAAGAGTAGCTATTCGTGAAAATAGATTTTTAAATTATAAAGAAGATTTTATAAATACTTATAATTGTAAAGAAGAAAATTAAAGTAGCATTATGATTTATAAAAAATCTATATTTAGTTGTAATTAATATTTTTTAAAATGAAAAACACCGTTTTAAAATTGATTCGGTGTTTTTATTTATATTTATTAGTTTATTTAAATTTTTTTTCTTTCTATTATCTTTATTAGTATCATTTTCCTTAATAATATCATACGTATTTTTAAATATTATTTATTTTTACGTAATACAATCATTTATTATAATATGCTTAGTAATTATCTTTGATTAATATCTTTTTTACTTTGTTCGAAATGTTTGTTAAAGAATTTATCGATTGAAGATATATATTCTTGATTTCTGATGATTCTATATATTTATATTAATTTTGTTATTAATCTAGTAAATATTTTTCATTATTCATTTGTTTTTGAAGTTTTTCTAATTCATTTATATTTTTATTGTTTTGCAATGATTTCATTTGTCTTTTAGCAGAATTGTTTAATCTGATTAATCTTTCGCTTTGAGGAATATTATTTTCTATTAATTCTGCATTTGTATTTTGTAAATTATTTAAAATAATTAAATGAAGTAAATCAGTATAATCTCTAATGTTTCCTTTTTTAGCAAGTTCAGGATTATCTTCTCTCCATTCTTTAGCGGTAATTCCAAATAATGCAACATTTAAAACATCAGCTTCTTCTGCATAGACAAATTTAATCTGTTTTTCTGTTAAAGTTGGTACTATATATTCTTTTATAGCATCAGTATGTACAACATAGTTTACTTTAGATAAAAGTCTAGTTGCACTCCATTCTATCTTTTGTTGATAGGCTTCATTATATTTCAATCTTTCAAATTCTTTTATTAAATATAATTTAAATTCTGGTGAAAGCCAACTAGCAAATTCAAATGCAATGTCTGGATGAGCAAAAGTTCCACTATTGTACCTACCTTGCTTTGAAATTATCCCAATGGCGTTAGTTGCTTTAATCCATTTTTTAGGAGTCATAACAAAAGCATTAGTTCCTGATTCGTTTTTAAACCCATCGAATTCGATGGAATTAAAATTTTCATTATTAAGATATTCCCATGTACCTAAAAACAATAAACTATTAGTTGTCCTCATCCAGTTTTGAATAATATAATCTGTCCTATCTTTATCTTTATAACGGGCTAAGTCTGTAATTGATATATAATCAACGTTTCCTATTCTCATTATTCTAATTTTATTATTTATCACATTCAATTCTGTTTTTATTAACTCTTGTTTCAATCTCAAAAACCACCTTTATTTTTTTACATTTTTCATAATCTATTTTTTTATTATAAGAACATTCAATCAAATAATAACTGCTATTATTTAATAAAACGATTTGATACAAAATTCAGTTTTTCTATAACATATCCATTTTCTAAATAACCGTATCTTATTGTATTACAACAATTTTGTTTTTTAAAATAAGTATTAGCGCCGATATTTCCAATACGGTATTATTCTAATTTTATTAACTATCTTTCATATTTAGGCTCATCTGCTTGAATGCTCAAGTTTTTATATATTCCAATTCTTATGCTTTAGTTAAATTTGGAAAATAATATATGTAGATAATTTTTTATGCATAATTACGATTGTGCCTACACTTCTTTATATCTTCTTAAAATTAATCTTTCAATTTTTATTTTTTGACTCAATATTACTATCATCACATTCCATATTTATACAAATATATAAAAAACATAATATCTATTTAATTGAATTATATAATATGATTAGTAAATATACAAGACTAATTTTAAAATATTTAAAAAAATTTTTGTTATTAAAATTGTAAAGAAGAAAATTAAAATAATTGACTAAGATTAATTATTAATATATAATTATATTTAGAATAAGAGGGATGTTATGAAGAAAACAGTTTTATTTTTAATGAATGGTTTTGGTGTAGAACAAGTAGATTCATACAGTATATATAGTGATACTTTAATGCCTAATTTGGCTAGTTATATAAAAGATTATCTATTTTCACCTATAGAATCAAAATATATAAATATGGATGATGGTTTTTTAGGATTTTCTACAGGGAGTAAATTGCCTCTTTCATATACTTTAATGGATAGAGTATATAATGATTATAGTACTAGTAAGAATTTTAATTTCTTTATACAAAATATTAAACAAGATGGTAGATTACATTTATTTTGCTATGTTGAAAGTGATAGAATATTAGAACATTTGAAATCTTTTGTTAGTTTTATAACTTCAAAAGTTCAAATACCTATTTTTATCCATTGTATATTAACTTCAGAAGATATAGAAAATTATAAGGAAATAGAAAAAGTTATTTCTAGAATTCATTATGATTTTAATAATTGTAAGGTTGCTACAATTATTGGTGAAAGAAATATAAATAATATTAATTTAACTTCATATATGAATATGTTACAAAATGAAATAGGAGAAAAATGGAAAGAATTATCTAAAAAAATTACAAGTTTACATAATTCTAAAATACCTCCACATGATTCTTTAGAATTTATAATGAATGAAGGATTTAAAATAGAAGAAAATGACACAATGTTTTTCTTCAATTATAGATATACTGCTTTAGATAACTTTATAACTAATATATCTAAGGTTGTTGATACATCTAAAACATTTTCATTATTTCCAATTAAAGGTATAAAATATCCTATGTTAGCATTTCCTAAATCTGGAATATCAGCTTTAAATTCATTAAAGAAAATAAATTCTAATGCACTTGTTGCAACTACATCAAATAGAATTAATAGAATCAATTATTATTTGACGGGATTACAACAAGTTATACCTGATAGGATATCTTATGTTAGAACTGATAACAATGCACTTGAAAATATAGATTACTTAAAAGCAATATTGGATGATAATTTTAATTTAGTTATAGTAGAATATTCTATTGATGATGTAAAAGATATACCAGAATTAAAGGATAGATTATCTAAATTAGATGGAATATTAAAAAATACTGTGGATTATTGTAAAGATAAAAATTATACATTATTTATATCATCATTATATGGCATTAAAAAGGAACTTCCTTTGGATAATTATACAAAATATATAGTTAATTTCTCATCCAAGGTTCCATTTATTGTAGTAGATGAAGTATTCAACAAAGAAAAATTTAGAATAGATGTTGGCGATATTTATAATTTAGCTCATACTACATATACTAGTGTTAATAATAAATATGCACAAGGTAGTGTATTAATTAAGAAAAAAGGTTTTAAATTTAAATAATATTTAAGGAAAACAAATTTTGTTTTCTTTTTCTATAAAAATATATTGACTAAATATTTTTTTAATAATAAAATATTTATATAAATGTGATGACTAAGTGTGGAAACTTACGAGCAATAATAAATAAAGAGATTCTTCTAGAATAAATAAGGTGGAACCGCTCAATTTGAGTCCTTATATTTTCTAGGAGAATTTTATTTTTAGGAGGATAATATGGAAGAAATTAGTATGGAAAAAATAGTTAATTTATGTAAACAATATGGTTTTATATTTAGTGGTAGTGAAATATATGGTGGACTTGCTAATACATGGGATTATGGTCCACTTGGAGTTGAACTTAAAAACAATGTAAAAAAAATATGGACAAAACGTTTTATACAAGAAAATAAATATAATGTTGGTATGGATAGTGCAATATTAATGAATCCTAAAACATGGGAAGCTAGTGGACATTTAAAAACTTTTTCAGATCCATTAATCGATTGTAAAGAGTGTAAATCTAGATTTAGAGCAGATAAACTAATAGAAGATTATACAAACGGAACTGAAACAGGGGATGGATGGTCTAATGAAAAATTAATATCATTCATTAAAGAAAATAATATAGTTTGTCCAAAATGTGGTAAGATGAACTATACTGATATAAGACAATTTAATTTAATGTTTAAAACTTTTCAAGGAGTTACTGAGGATGCTAAAAGTACTATTTACTTACGCCCTGAAACAGCACAAGGAATATTTGTTAATTTTAAAAATGTAGAAAGATCTATGAGACTTAAAATACCATTTGGAATAGGTCAAATTGGTAAAAGTTTTAGAAATGAAATTACTCCTGGGAATTTTACTTTTAGAACTCGTGAATTTGAACAAATGGAATTAGAGTTTTTCTGTAAACCAGGTACTGAATTAGAATGGTTTAGTTATTATAAAAATTATGCTCATAAATGGTTATTAGATTTAGGAATAAAAGAGGAAAATTTAAGATACCGTGATCATGAAAAAGAAGAATTATGTTTTTATAGTAATGCTACAACTGATTTTGAATTTAAATTTCCTTTTGGTTGGGGTGAACTTTGGGGAATAGCTAGTAGAACAAATTATGACTTATCTAGACATATGGAAGTTTCTAAAGAAAGTTTAGAATATTTAGATCCTGAAACTAATGAAAAATATATTCCATATGTAATAGAACCTAGTTTAGGCTGTGATAGAATGGTTTTAGCTATATTATGTAATAGTTATACAGTAGATACTTTGGAAAATGGGGATACTAGAGAGTTAATGAAATTTCATCCTGCACTAGCTCCTTATAAAGCAGCTGTATTACCACTTGTTAAAAAATACCATCAAGAAAAAGCTTTAGAGATATATGATAAATTATCTAAAAGTTTTATGATTACTTATGATGAAGCAGGAAATATAGGTAAAAGATATCGTAGACAAGATGTTATAGGTACACCATTTTGTATAACTATTGATGAGGAAACTATAAATAATAATACAGTTACAATAAGAGACCGTGATACAATGGAACAAACTGTAGTAAATGTATCAGAAATAGAAAATTATATAAATGAAAAAATAAAATTTTAAAAATTAAAAACTCATACTTGGATCTTGTATGAGTTTTACTTTGCAACATTGTTCATAAAGCCATTTTGTACATATTTAGTTTCATTTACAACAATAAAGGCTTTTTCATCGATTTGTTTAGCTATTCTTTCAACCATATTTAGTTTTTTATCATCAGTTTCTATAAATAACATAAATCTATCCTTTTTATCGTCAATACCTTCTATATCAATTACTGATACTCCAAAACCTTTTTCTCTTAAAGTTTTAGCTAACACTTGATATTCTGATGTGATTATTTGTATACTTAAATTACTTGTAATAAATTTTTTAGATAATACACCACCAATATAAGTACCTGTTGCAAATCCTAAAGCATAAGATATTGCTATGAAAATACTAGTTTCATCAGTATTTAGGGCTTCTTTAACAACAACAAACCATATAAAAACCTCCAAAAATCCTACTAATGATGCATATAAATTTTTACCTTTAACTGTAATTATTGTTCTTAATGTTCCCATAGATACATCAAATATTCTTACAAAAAATACTTTAAGACATAAAATTAAAAGTGCCATAAAAACTCCTTTCATTGTAATTTTTAACTACTATTTATAGTATAATACAATATCGAAAAAATATTTTACATTATTTCAAAAAAATGTTATTATATCTATAAGGAGGATATATGAAGAAAATTAAATATTTGTTTTTGTTTGCTTTTATTTTAATGCCTATGAATATAAAGGCGCTTGACATTAAAGATGATTTTAATATTGAAACTACTGATAAAATAAGTGAAGTTGAGGTAAATGGTAGTAGCGTAGTAGCAGGAAATGATATGACTGTTAATCATAAGATTAACGGAATTGATATGGTTTTTTCCAATTTATTAAATTATAATTCTACAAGTGAATATGCAGCCATATTTGCTAATACAATAAATATGTCTGGTAACATAGTAAATGATGGATTTATATTTGGTAATATAATTAATTTTGATTCAACATTTAAAGTAGATAGGGATTTATTTATTTTTGGAAATCAAGTTGTTTTAAAAGGTGAAATTAAAAGAAACGTTACAATATATGCTAGTGAAATTATAATAGAAGATGCTAAAGTATTAGGTAATAGTAATATTACTGCATCAAAGATTGATATAAAAAATAGTGAATTAAATAATTTATCATACAATGAAAGTGCTACATATAATAGTACTAATTCAACTATTAATAGTATATCCACAGTAAAAGAAACTAAAAGTGTAAATTTTTCAACAATTGCATTAAGCTTTATAAACAATTATGTTAATGCGTTAGTTATATTTTTAGCTTTAGCTCTAATAGTTCCATCTTTATTTATAAAAATTGATTCTAAATTAAAAGAAATGAGTATATTTAATATAGTATCATCTCTAGGCTTTGGATTACTTACAATAATATTAATTCCAATCATTTCTATATTACTTTTAATCTCAACTTTTGCATCTAGTCTAGGTGTATTATTATTAGTTTTATTTGTAATTTCTATATGTTTATCTACTATATTTACATCTTATTATATAGGAAGTATTATATGGGATAAATTTGTTAAAAAAGAAAGAAATACTTTATTGATTGGTTTAATTGGAATAACTATTATTAAAATTTTATCAATAATACCAATATTTAGTTCTATTGTAACCTTATTAAGTTTATTATTTGGATTAAGTATTATAATAAAGTTATTTACTAAAGATGTTTAATACATCTTTTTTGTTAGTATTTTTTTATCATTTATAACATAATATTAATTAGAGGTGGATTATGGATAAAAAATTACCTAAGGTATTTGCTAATAAAATTGATAAAGAGTTAAGAAATAATGAAAAAGTATATTATGAGAAAAATGAAGTAAACATTGAACCTTCAAAAGAAGAAAAAACAGATGAATTTACTTTAAATCAAAAGATAAATAGAATATTTGGTTCTTCAAGGTATGTTTATAAGGCATCAGTAGTAATAACACTAAATAACGGTAGTAAAGTAAATAAAAAAATAATTGGTAGAAATAAGTATGAATTAATTACTATGGATAATGAACTTATAAAGATAAGTGATATTAAGGATATAAAATTTGATACTGAATAATTGCATAATATGATAACAAGAAATTAATTTTTCTTGTTTTTTTGCATTTTTTGAAAAAAGTTTCTCTAAAAAAAAGGATTTTAGAG
>CAKPNP010000017.1 GCA_934169415.1 uncultured Bacilli bacterium | reverse complement strand
ATATCTAGTAGGATATAAAGTAACAGATGAAGCAGGAAATAGTGTAAATATTGTAAGAAATTTAAAAGTAAAAATGCTTGCTGATACAAGTGGAGCAAGTACTCCAAACATAAGTAGTGGAATGATACCAGTAATATATGATTATGGTAAAGAAGCATTTGTAAAAGCAGATACAAATAGTAATTGGTATAATTACAATAATAAAGAATGGGCAAATATGGTAATATTAAAAGATAAGAATATAAATTATAATGCTGAAGAAATAATACCAGAGAGTAATGTAGATGGATATTTTGTATGGATACCAAGATATAAATATCAAATATTTAATTTAGGAAATTATAATGGATATATAAATGGAAAACCAAGTACAAGTACTGAACAAGAAATAAAAATAGTATTTGAAAGTAAAAGTACATCTAAATCAACAGGAAATGTAGTAGGAAGCTATTTAACACATCCAGCATTTACATTTGGAGATACTGAATTAAATGGAATATGGGTAGCAAAATATGAGACAAGTGGATCTACAACAGATATAAATGTCTTACCAAATGTAACAAGCCTAAGAAATATAAATGTTAAAACAATGTTTGATTTAGCTTATAATTATGAAAGAACCATGGATAGTCATATGATGAAGAATACAGAATGGGGAGCAGTGGCATATCTATCACATTCAAAATATGGAATAAATAAAGAAATAAGAATAAATAATAGTTCAACATATACAACAGGCTGTGCAGCAACAGTACCAGCTTTAAACTATGTAAATAAAGAACAAAGTAATCACACAGAAGGATATTATAATGGATGTGAAAATGCATATAATACACAAGTAGGAGTACTAGCTAGTACAACCGGAAATATAAGTGGAATATATGATATGAGTGGTGGTGCTTGTGAATATATGGCCGCGTATATAGAAAATGTATATGGAAGTAGTGGATTTACAAAATCTAATATATCAAATTATGACAGTAAATATTTTGATATATATAAATCTGGAACAACTTCTTATGATAAGAGAATATTAGGAGATGCAACAGGAGAATTAGGTCCATTTTATTATTATAAAGATAGTAATGGTACTAGCTATTATCATAATTCTTGGTATGCTGATTATTCAAATGCTGGTTCATCAGCTTACTCTTGGATTCATCGTAGTGGAGCATATTATAATGGTGTAGTTGCTGGATCATTTACATTTGGTAATAATACTGGAACATCTTATAGCCACATTTCATTTCGACTAGTATTAAAATAAGATTGATTATAAATAAAATATTTATAAAATCATATGAATAATTAGTGAAAATGATAGTAATTATTATAATAAATTTATAAAATCAAATTGACAAATATGTAAATAAAAGATAGAATATATTTAAATACATTGATTAGGACATGGTTTTAATATAATTATTAATAGAGAGCTAACGGCTGGTGTAAGTTAGTATAATGTATTAAATATTACTACCTATAAGTAGAACTTGAAAAAGTCTCCGGGTAATACCGTTATAACAATTAAGTTAATTTAAGGATGGTACCGTGTTTAAAACACTCCTTTTCTGGGGTGTTTTTTTGTATTTAAAAGGAGTATTATATGAAAAATAAAAGTTTTGGTTCAGATGATGTTATAAGTGTTTATAAGTTTATGGAAATGTGTGGATTACATTGTAAAACAAAATCCAATATTCATATTTCACATAAAATTATGAGAAAAAAATTAGAAAAAAGAAGTAAGTTGTTTCCAGATAGTGTAATATCGCCTAAGGCTATTTCATTTACTTCAATATCAATAGAAAATGTGAAATTGGGTAATATAGTTTTAGTTAGGGATGATTGTCGTAATATAGTTGCGTACGAAAAACCAATATTTCGTAGTTATGAAGTATTACCTGATTCTTTAGAAAAAGAAAATAAAAGAAGTGAATTAATTGAAAAACAAAATTCTTTAGTTGAAACATTATTAAATGGTGAGAAAATCACTCCAGGTTATTTAAAATATTTAAACAAAAAACTAAAAAAAGAAATAGAATTAAGAGAACAACTTGAAAAAGAAGACCTAGAAGAAAATTTAAGATTAACTATTATGGATGAACAATTAAGGGTAAGTTCAAAAATAAAAAGACTTGCTTATGGTAGAAGATATTAGGAGGATATTATGGTAAATATAAAAGAAGATGAATATTTAAGTAAATTAAATCATAGCTGTGCTCACTTATTAGCACAAGCTGTTAAACATTTATATCCAAATGCAAAATTTTGGGTAGGACCTGTAATAGAAGAAGGATTTTATTATGACATTGATTTAGGCGATGAAGTAATAACAGATGAAGTATTAGAACACTTAGAAAAAGAAATGAAAAAGATTTCTAAAGATGGTAAAAGAATAGTAAGACATGAAATAACTAAAGAAGAAGCTTTAGAAATGTTTAAAGATGATCCATATAAAATAGATTTGATTTCTAGAATGGATCCTAAAGAAACTGTTATAACATGTTATACTCAAGGGGATTTTACTGACCTTTGTCGTGGACCACATGTTGATACTGTAAAAGAGTGTAAGTATTTTAAACTACTAAAGGTAAGTGGAGCATATTTTAAGGGAGATTCTAATAATAAAATGCTTCAAAGAGTGTATGGAATATGTTTTGCTAACGAGGAAGATTTATTAAATCATTTAAAAGAGTTAGAAGAATTAAAAGAAAGAGATCATAGAAAAATAGGTAAAAATCTAGGAATATTTATGAATCATGATTTAGTTGGAAAGGGTATGCCTTTATGGCTTCCAAATGGTTCTATTATAAGAAAACAACTTGAAAACTATATATATGAAAAAGAAGAAAAATTAGGATATTATCATGTATATACTCCATGTGTAGGAACTGTTGATTTATATAAAACATCAGGTCACTGGGATCATTATAAAGAAAATATGTTTCCTTCTATGAAAGTTGATGATGAAGAATTTGTTTTACGTCCAATGAACTGTCCACATCATATGTTAGTATATGGTAATCAAATTCATTCATATAAAGAATTACCAATTAAAATAGGTGAGTTTGCAACTGATTTTAGATATGAAGCAAGTGGTGCTGTTAAGGGGCTTGAACGTGTTAGATGTATGTGTCAAAACGATGCGCACTTATTTGTAACTAAAGAACAAATAAAAGAACAATTTAAAGAAGTCGTTAATTTAATATTAGATGTATATAAGGATTTTGGCATTAAAAATTATAAATTTAGATTATCATTAAGAGATAAAGAAGATAAACATAAATATTTTGATGATGACGAGATGTGGAATAATGCTGAAAATAAATTAAGAGAAGTTTTAGATGAATTAGGTTGTGATTATACTGAGGCAATAGGCGAGGCTGCATTTTATGGTCCTAAGTTAGATGTTGAAGTAAAACCAGCAGTAGGTCCAGAAGTAACACTTTCAACTTGTCAATTAGATTTCTTATTACCTAGAAGATTTGAATTATCTTATATAGATCAAAATGGAGAAAAACAAACTCCAGTAGTATTACATAGAGCTATATTTGGTACATTTGATAGATTTACAGCCTTTTTATTGGAAGAAACTAAAGGTGCTTTACCATTTTGGTGTAGTCCTGTTCAAGTAAATGTTATACCTGTAAATAATAAATATCATCTAGATTATGCAACTGATATTAAAAATAAATTAAAAGATTTAAATTTTAGAGTAAATCTAGATTCTAGAGAAGAAAAACTAGGTTATAAATTAAGAGAATCAGTAGTTAATAAGACACCAATTACGGTTATATTAGGACAAAGCGAAGTTGATAATAATACCATTTCATATAGATTATATGGTAGTGAAGATACTACTACAATTTCAATTGATGAGTTTATAAATTTTTTAAATGATAAAATTAAAAATAAAGATTAATTTTACATCAGCACTATAACTTTAATTAGTTATGTGCTTTTTTGTTAAATATATCAAAATTATATTGTAACCATATTGACAAGTATGTAAATCACTGTATAATAATAACACATGTAATTTAAAAAAAGATTGACAAATAAACTTATTTGAATTACAATTTAATTGTATGAATAAGGTCTTATTTCTTGCATACAATAAAAAAAGAGATACATTTAACTTGGTGTGTTAGATGTTTCTCCAAATACTTGAATGCGCATCTAATTCAATTCCGTTAAGTCTTGATTAGATGCTATTTTTTTGTGTTGTTTGTTGAAAAAATTATTCCGAAAATAGTTAAAACTATTATCAATATTACTTCGGATGAATTCAAAACCAAACACCCCCTCTGTATAATATTTTTTTATCATACATTCACCTCCAATTCTGTTATTACAGTAAATGGAGAATAAGTGCTGGGGGCACTAGCATCTAACAGCTAAATGATATCTCTTTAATCATTGTAAACTAAAATATCGTTAATTGCAATAATTATTTTAAATTTAGTTTATTAATTATTTTTTTCAAATATAATCTTAAAACTAAATTTGTTTTATCTTTATTGTCAAAAAATATAACTCTATCATTTTTATCAATATTGCTTATTCTACTTATATTTACTAAACAACAATTTTTACTCAATACAAATGTAAGCACAAAAAAACCACCAATTAGTGGTTAATTTTTATAAATGGTGTCTCAGAAGGGATTCGAACCCCTGACCCACGCCTTAGAAGGGCGTTGCTCTATCCAGCTGAGCTACTGAGACATCTAACAAAATAAATTATACTATATATTTTACAAATGTTCAATACTTTTTTAACTTTTTTGTAAAAATTTTGATATACTTATTATAGGTGATAGAATGAATAAAATAAAAAAAGCTGTAATTCCTATAGCAGGAATGGGTACAAGATTTTTACCAATTACAAAATCAGTACCTAAGGAAATGCTTCCTATAGTAGATAAACCTACACTTCATTATATAGTTAAAGAATGCGTAGAAAGTGGTATTGAAGAGATTTTGTTTATAACTAATTCAAATAAAAAATGCGTCGAAGATTATTTTGATAAAAATTATGAACTAGAAAGTAGGTTATTACAAAATAATAAAATAAAAGAGTTGGATATGATAAAAGATATACATAATATGTGTAAAATATATTATATAAGACAATCAGAACCAAATGGAAGTGCTGATGCAATAAAACTAGCTTCTTCTTTTGTAGGAAGTGATGATTTTGCTATTTTACTTGGTGATGATTTAATGAAATATGAAACTCCAGTTTTAGAACAATTAATTAAAATGTATGAGAAATATGATGCAAATATAATAGGTGTCCATGAAGTAGAAGAGGATTTAAAAAGTAGATACGGTATAGTTGAAGTAAAAGATGATAAAATTATAAAAATGATCGAAAAACCAAATTCATCTGAAACTAGTAGTAATATAGCAATTGCTGGTAGATATATTGTAAAAAATGAAATTTTTAAAGAAATAGATAAATTAAATAGAGGTAAAAACGGAGAATATCAATTTACTGATGCTTTATTAAAACTAATGAGCTATCAAGATTTTTACGCTTGTAAATTTAATGGAACTTATTTTGATATAGGGTCAAAAATGGGATATATAAAAGCAATATTATCTTATGCGTTAGATAGCGATTTACACGATAGTGTTGAGGAATATTTAAAAGAATTAATATAAGATTTATTGTAGTAAAGGGTAAAATGTGCTAAAATTATCTAGGGAGAGAGTTTATGGAAAAATATATACCAGATATATACCAAAAAAGTATATACAAAATAAATTATGAATCACTTTATTCTCGTGGAATAAAATGTTTAATTATAGATTTAGATAACACTTTAGCACCAATAACTTTAAAAACACCAAATAAAAAAATAAAAGATTTAATATCTTCTTTAAATAAAATGGGATTTAAGATTATTATATTTTCTAGATCACTAAAAAAAACTAAAGTATTTAGTGATGCATTAGGTGTTGATGTATTATTTAAGTCATTTAAATCATTAAAAAAATTTTTTACAAAGATTATAGCTGACTATAATTTAGATATAGAAAATGTAGCTTTAATAGCAAATCAAATGGTAAAAGATATTAAATGTGGAAATTTAGTCGGTATTACTACTATTTTAGTAAATCCTATTGGTAAAAAAGAGTATTTTACAACTTACACTAGTAGAATTTTAGAAAATATTATATCAAAAAAATTAAGAGAAAATGATTTATTTACTAAAGGAAAATATTATGAATAAATGTATAGGATGTGGAGATTATACTCTAAATACTCTTTGTGAAAGATGTTTTAGAATAAAAAATTATAATGATTATAAAATGGTTAGTAAAACAAATAATGATTTTATACCAATACTAGAGAACATTAATAAGTCTGATTTGGTGGTATTAGTAGTAGATTTATTTAACATAGGGGATATTTCTATATTTAGAAAGTATTTAAAAAATGATATATTATTAGTTTTAACAAAAAGAGATATATTACCTAAAAGTTTATATGAAGAAAAATTACTTAATTACGATTATAAAATAGATTATGTAGATAAGATTATTATTAGTAGTATGAAAAATTATAATTATGATTTATTATTAGAAAAGATTAAAATGTATAAAAAATCTAATAGTGTTTATGTTGTTGGGTATACTAATGCAGGAAAATCTACTATGATTAATAAGTTATTGTATAATTACTCAACTAATAAAACAGAGATAACTACAAGTCCACTACCTAGTACTACTTTAAATTCTATTGAAATAAAATTAGATGATAGTTTAACTTTAATAGATACGCCAGGACTTTTAGATAGTAAAGATATAATAAATTATTTAAGTAGTGATGAAATAAAAAAAATAATTCCAAGACGTGGAATAAAGCCAGTTACTTATCAGGTGAAAGGTAAGCAAATATTAATTATAGATGATATTTTAAAAATAGAAGCAAGCAATATTGATTTAACTTTCTTTATTTCTAATAATTTAGAAATTAAAAGATATTATAAAGATAATAATTTATTAAGCAACTATAATAAAAATATAGTAAATGTAGATAAAAATGATATAGTTATTAAAGGACTTGGTTTTATTAAAACAAATAAAAAAAGTGTAATTACAATATACACTAAATATCCTATAGATGTTTTTGTAAGGAAGAGTTTGATATAGAAGCTTTGATGAAGGCTTCTATTATTTTTTTACTATTTATATCTTTATCATAATTTTTTTCAGGGTGCCACTGTACTCCTAGATTAAATACACCATCTTTATAAACTGCTTCGATTACATCATTTTCTTTAGCGGCTATTTTATAACTTCCTGAATTCGCAACTTTATAGTTATGAAAACTATTTACGAGTATTTCATCAGTATCTAATAATTCATATAAAAATGAATTATTTTCTATTTTAACTTTATGTTTGTAATCAGCATCTTCATAATGATTTTCTATTTTAATATTTTTATTATCATTGTTATAATTACACATAATTTGCATACCCATACAAATTCCAAGTAGAGGTATATTATTTTTATTACAATAATCACATATAAAACTATCTATTTCAAATCTTTTAGTTCCACCAGGCATAATTATTCCATTACATAATTTTAAAGTTTCAATTAAATCGTTTATTTCGCTATCAGTCATTTTAGGTGCATCAGCAGGTTTTGTTTTTGTATAATCTATCTCTTGTGTTGGTAGTATTAATAGTGGTATACCACCATATTTTATTATACATTTTCTATAGTTATCAAATACACATATTACACTTTTATCATATACACTTTCGTATCTTCCAATAATTCCTATTATAGGTTTCATATAATCACCATTTTTATTATACCATATTTCTTTTTATTCTTGTATTGTTTAAAAAAAAATGTTAGAATATAGATGGTAGGTGACTTATGGAAGAAACAAAAATATATACAAAAGATGAAATCAATGCGGCATTAATTGAGTACACAATAAAAGAAGTTATTAGTATTTTAGAAGAAAGAGGATATAATGCTAAAAACCAATTAATTGGTTATTTAATATCTGGTGATCCAGGATATATTTCTTCATTTAAAGATGCGAGAAATAAGATAACTAAATTTGATAGGGTTCAACTATTAGAGGTTTTAGTTGATAAGTTTTTAAAATGAGATATTTAGGACTTGATTTAGGAACTAGAACACTTGGAATTTCATATTCAGAAGGGATAATTGCTTCTAGTATTAAGACAATAAGATATACTGAAGAAGAAAAATTATTAAACGATTTAAAAGAAGTTATTGATTTTTATAAAGCTGATATACTTGTTTTGGGTCTACCTAAAAATATGGATAATACTATAGGTCCACGAGCATTAGAAACTTTAAAATTTAAAGAAAAATTAGAATCTTTAGGATATAAGGTTGAAATGCAAGATGAAAGATTATCTACTGTATCTGCTCATAATTATATGATAGAAGCTGATATGTCTAGGAAAAAAAGAAAACAAAAAGTTGATGCACTGGCAGCAACTATTATCTTACAAACATATTTAGAAAGAAGGAAATAAAATGAACGATGAAAAAATGACTTTTAAAGTAATGGATGAAACTGGGCGTGAAGTTGAATGTGAAGTATTATTTACATTTGAATCAACTGAAACTAAAAAAAATTATATAGTATATACTGATAATACAACTGATAGCGAAGGTAATACTAAAGTTTATGCATCAATTTATAATCCTGGTGAAGAAAACTTAAAATTAGAACCAATAGAAACTGATAAAGAGTGGAAAATAATTGAAACTGTATTAAATGAATTACAAGAAGAAGTTAATAAAGGTACTAGCGAATAATTACAATGAAAAAAATAGTAATATCACTTACAAGTGTAATAATTATTATTTTTTTAATTTTACTTCTTTATATTTATTCAATTAGTGCAGTAACAAAAAATAGTTCCAAAGTAACACTTGAAATAACAGAGAATAGTACATATTATTCTATTGCTAGTTTACTTAAAGAAAATAATCTAATAAGATCAGAATTAAGTTATAAGATATATATTAAATTAAATAAACCTAATAATTTACAAGCTGGAAAATATGAACTTGATAGTAATATGAATTTAGATGAGATAATTAAAACTTTAGAGAATAATGAAATTGTTATAGAACATGGTCCAACATTTTTAATTTCAGAAGGAAAACATATTACGGATGTAGCTTATATGATAAGTACAGTCAGTAATCTAAATGAAAATGATTTATTAGAGTATTGGTCTAATGATACCGTGTTAGATGAATTAATAAATAAATATTGGTTTATAACTGATGAAGTTAAAAATTCTAAATTAAGATATAATTTAGAAGGATACTTTTTTCCTGCTACTTATGAAATAGCTTCTAAAGATGTTAGCAGCTCATATGTTACTTATATGATGTTAGATAAAACAAATGAAATTTTATCTAAATATAAAACTGAAATAGAAAATAGTAATTTTAGTGTTCATGAAATTCTAACTCTTGCATCAATTGTAGAAAATGAAGCAATTCTATCTAGTGATAGACCAAAAATTGCAAGAGTATTTTTAAATAGATTAGATAATGATATGCCACTACAAAGTTGTGCTACTATAGGCTATGCTATTAATGAATGGAAATTAACTTATACTTTTTCTGATTTATCAGTAGATTCACCTTATAATACATATAAATATTTAGGCTTACCTGTAGGTCCTGGAAATATGCCAGGCGAAGATTCTATTAAAGCAGTATTGTATCCAGACGATAATGATTATTTATATTTTTTAGCAAATGTATATGATTCAAGTGATAATAAGACTTATTATTCAAGGACTTACTTTGAACATCAACAAAAATGTTTAGAGTATTTAAATAAAGCATGTTAGAAATAGAAAAATATGCATATGAAAATTCTATTCCAATAATGCAAAAGGATGGAATTGAATTTTTAACTAAATTCATTTGCGAAAATAATATAAAAAAAATTTTAGAAATAGGTACTGCTATAGGGTATTCTGCAATTAAAATGTGCCTAGCTAGTACTGATGTTACCGTTACAACTATAGAACGTGATAAAGCTAGATATGATATGGCTTTAGAAAACATTAAGAAATTTAATTTGGAAGATAGAATAACTTGTATTTATGGAGATGCTTTAGATATTGCTATAACAGGTAGTTATGATTTGATTTTTATAGATGCAGCTAAAGCTCAAAGTATTAAATTTTTTAACAAATATACTGAGTTTTTAAAAAAAGGTGGATATGTAGTAACTGATAATTTATCATTTCATGGGTTAGTTAATTCAAACCAAGAGATGAGTAGAAATTTAAAACAATTAGTAAGAAAAATAAATAATTATATAGAATTTTTAAAAAGTAATACTTCTTATGAAACTAAATTTTATGATTTAGGAGATGGGGTTAGTGTAAGTAAAAAGAGGTGAGTTATGGAATCTATAGAACTTTCTGTTACTAGTGATGGATATTATGCAGTTATTAGTTATGATAGTATACATAAAAAAAGAACTAATAATCAAGATAAAATATCTATGATTGTTGATTCACTCAATATTAAAGCTACAAAAGCAATATATGATAGTGGTAATTTAAAATTGTTTTATGGTGAAGATAGTTATTTAATTTTAGATAATTATAAAAAGTATAAAAATAGATTATTATATAAAAAATTATCTAAAGTGATAGTTGATTCTACAGATATAGTAAAAACTACTAGTTCTATTAAAAAAATAGCTTTTAAGTCTTTTGTTTTTGCAACTCTTTTTACATCAGCTATTAGTTTAACGAAAAATATCAAGATAGATGTATCAGATACAGTAGATAATATAAGTACTGATAATTATGATACTAATGATACAAACACTATATTAAAACCTTTATTATCAGATTTTTATGAAATAAATAAAAAAGAATATGTAGAGGATATATGCAATTTAGATATTAATAATGAAACTTTAGAAAATGATTTTTCTTCAAGACTACAAACAAGTATTGATATATATAATAAAGTAATACCTAATAATAATATTTATCCAATAGGCGAAAGATTAAACTCTTATGAAATTAATAATATTCTAGATTTTTCTTCTAAAGAGGAATATTCATATTTTACTAAATATGCTGCTATTTATGGAATTGACCCTTATTTACTTTTAGCTCTTGCAGATAATGAATCAAGTTTAAATCATTATGATAATATACCAGGTGGGAGTAAGTATAGAAATCATGCTGTTGGTATAACACAGCAAGAAGATCCTATTTTATATGAAAGAGAAGTAAATGCTTATAATTATGAAACTAATAGTATTGATAAGATTAATTTAAATATGGAAAATGCTATAGACATTGAAAAAAATATTCAAATGGCCGCTATGATATTACAAAATTTATTACAAAAATATAAAAATCCATATATAGCAATACAAGCATATAATTATAGTGAATCTGTTATGGACATATTAATTTCTAGATGTGCTAGTGATAATAATTATAGTATTGATGATATTTTACTTAATCCTACACTTCTTAATTGGTATATAAAAGATATGCATAATAATCCTTTAAAATATATTAATTCTTGGCCTTATTCTACCTATGGAAATGATAATTATATTTCTTCTGTATTAGGTTTATATGTAGGAAGTGATTCTAGATATTTAGTGGATGGGAAATTATATAATTGTGATTTATTAACTGGTAATATAACAAAAGAAAAAGTAAGATAAATGAACAAGAAATTTCTTGTTTTTTATTTTATAAAAGTTATATTTTGTAGTATAATTAAATGGGTGATGAGTTTTATGAAATTATTAAAAAATAAAAAATATATAATTATGTTAATTATACTAATTCTTGTAATAATAGTAGTAGGTACCTTGTTATTTAAAATAAATAATGATGATAAGAACCTAAAGAAAGAAACATATGTTGCTTATGTAAAAATAAATCCATTAGTAAACTTAACTTTTGATGCTTCTTATTATGAATGTGGTAATGAACTTTGCAATTATAAAACTGAGGTAACAAAAATAGATTTATTAAATGAAGATGCTAATATATATGAATCTTTAAATATAGAAAATAAAAGTTTAAGTGATGTTATTGCTTCTTTAATTATAATAGCAGATAATAACTCATTAAATGTTAATAATGTAAATATTACTACAAATTTGAATTATAATTTAGATAGTATTAATAATTCAATAAAAGAAAAAATAAAAGATGTTCAAACTGAAGTAGAAATTAAATTTAATTATGAAAGTGAAATAAATGAAGAAAAAATTATAGATAATGAAATAGTTAGTTATACTGTTAGTTTTGATAGTGATGGCGGAAGTGTAGTTAGTAATCAGAATATTTTAGAAAATAATAATGTATCAAAACCAGTAAATCCTAAAAAGGATGGATATACTTTTATAGAGTGGCAATTAGATGGAAAAACTTATGATTTTAATAGTAAAATTGATAAAGATATTACACTAAAAGCTAAATGGCAAAAGATAAATAATAATACTTCAAAAGAAGATAACAAAACTGAAGAGAAGAAATGTACAAGTAAAAAATTTGATAAAAAATACTCTTATGCTTATGATACAAAAGAAGTATGCATAAAAGAAGGAAATAATGCTTTTAATAATATAAGTGACAATGTTGATTCAGATGTATTTGCATACTCTTGCAAGGAAATATTAGATGAATGTGGTAAAACATGGTATGGAGTAATATTTTATAAATGGTCAGAAAGTTTAGGAGAATATGAAGTAAATTATTAAAAATAATTAATTTTAAATTGACAAAGTATATATTTAAATAATATAATAAATGTAGTATTTGTTTGAAAGAGTATTTAAAGTTTTATTTATAAGAGAAGATGTGGATGGTGAAAACATTTAATAAAATTTAAAGAAAGACATCAAACGTTAAATATACGTGTTCCAGCGTTAATGGATTAAAGTGTATAGAAGATATCTATAAACTAAGGTGGCACCACGGTAACTCGTCCTTAGATTATGGATTTTTTTTGTATTTAGGAGGGTTTAATATGGATGAAATTTATTATGGTGTACTTATGAACAAGGTAATGATAAATGCTTGTGTGTTTGCTTTTTTACCTATATCTATTGTTGAAGGAAAAATAGAAGAAAGAGATGTAGAAATTGAAGGAGTACTTAGTGATGAGAAAGAAAAACTTTTCATTGATAAATTAAATAACTCATATTACTTAGCAGAGGATTCATCGTTTGTAGAAGAAAATGAACCAGTAGTTAGTTATGTAGTTAGTAAAAAAGAAGTATTAAGTAAATATAATTTGCCAATTGATGAGGCATTAAATGAATATTATTATAATATATTTCTTAATACAAATATTGGAGTATATTCCACTGAAGATGATACAATAAAAATGATGATTGTTGATTTTGAAAATATTAATCAATCAGTAAAACAAATCGGAATTGCTTCTAATGATTCTACAGATGAAAATTCAGAAGAATATGATACCTATGATACAGTTTTTATGTCCAAGGATTGTTTTGACGAATTATTAAATATTAATGATTATAAAAAATTGCATGATAAATTAGTTGAAATTAAGAAAAATGTAGAAGGAACTGGTGAATATTTTGTTGAAAAATTAGATTTTGATAGTTTTTCAAATAAAGATGTTATTCAATTTTTTAACAATTTCTTTGACTTTTTAGAAAAACTTACATTAGAAGAGGTAAAAACTTTAATCAAAGAATTTATCAATAATTTAAAAAACTTAGCTATATATATGGATAAATTTAAATGTGAAAATTTAGTAGATATTCAAGATTCGTTATATGAACTTTGTGATGAAGTTTCTTCATTAAGTGAAGGTAATGATGTAGATAATATTAAATCTGAAATTAAATTATTAAAAAATAAGTATTCTACTTTATTTGATTTAGTTTCAAATACATTTGAAGAAAATGTTAAAGTAGATACTAAAAATGAAGTAGTAAAAGAAGAAATAACTAGTACTCAAAATAAAAAGACAGAAAATAAAAAGATTAACGTTAGAAGCATCAAAAAATATATAGATGAAATAGTTATTGGACAGGAAGAAGCAAAAAGGGATGCTATTCAAACTATTTATATGAATAGTAAAATGACATCATCTAGTAATAAGAATTCATGTTTGTTGTTAGGTCCAACTGGTAGTGGTAAAACTTTAATAGTTGAAACTATAGGTGCGTATTTAGATAAACCATGTGTATCAATAGATACTACTCAATTAACTATGCCAGGATATAAAGGCGCTGATATAGAAGATTACTTAATTCGTTTAATTGATAATGCTAAAGGTGATATAAATAAAGCAATGGAAGGTATTGTAATATTTGATGAAATAGATAAAAAAGGTTCTGACTCAAATTCTGATGTTTCAGGTAAAGGTGTTTTAAATACTTTACTTGCATTTATACAAGGTACTGTTTATGATTTTGAGTATAAAAAAAGACTTGTACATTTTGATACATCTAAATTAACTGTATATGCAACTGGTGCTTTTACTGATGTTAATATGGAAATATCTAAAAATTCAATAGGATTTAATACTATAAAAGAAAGTAATGAAGATATTAAATATAGTAAACTTGATGTAGATGATTTATCTAAAATTGGTGGAATTCCAATTGAGTTACTTGGAAGATTTTCTACTATAACTCAGTTATCTGGACATACTAGGGAAAGTTTAAGAAAAATAATACTAAATTCTAAAGAAAGTGCTTTATTAAGTGAAAAAGAAAAACTAGCACTAGATGATATTATTTTAAGCTGGACAGATGATTACATAGATGCTTTAGCAACTCATGCTTTAAAATTAAAAGCAGGAGCAAGATCAATTAAAAAAGCAATTGAAACTTCGATAAAAAATGCAAGATGGGAAGCATTATATAATGAAGATTTATATAAATCTATAATACTTACTAAAGATACAGTAGAGGATAATAACAATGCAATATTAATTGATAAGTTTGGAATAAGCCATAATTTAAAAGATATTCTTGAAGCTAAAGAAAAAACAAATTTACTTGTTATAAGTGAAAGTGAAGAAAAAATAAAGAAAATGAAATTTTAAGGAGGATTTATGATACAAAAACCAAAGGGAACTTATGATGTAGTTAATGATAAAAGAATTTTATATATAGAAAATTTATTACATAATTTAATGGAAGTATATAATTATGAATATTTTAGGACACCCATTTTTGAGGAAAGTAGCTTATATCATAGAGGCGTTGGACCAACATGTGATATTGTTACAAAGGAAACTTATGATTTTAAAGATAGAGCAGATAGAAATATGACTTTAAGACCAGAAGGAACAGCTGGAATTGTCAGAAGTTATATAGAAAATAAGTTATATGGAAATCATTCTGTCCCAGTTAAAGCATGGTATTTTGGCCCTATGTTTAGATACGAAAGACCACAATCAGGTAGATTTAGAGAATTTTATCAATTTGGAGTTGAAGTATTAGGTTCTAATGATCCTATAGTAGATGCTGAAGTAATTAGTATACCTGTTAATTTATATAAAATGATAGGATTAAAAAATGTAAAAGTTAATATAAATACACTAGGTGATATAGAATCTAGAAATAACTATAAGGAAGCTTTAATTGATTATTTTAAACCATATATTGATTCTTTATGTGATGATTGTAAAGAAAGATTTTTAAAAAATCCTTTAAGGATATTAGATTGTAAAGTTGATAAGGATAATCCTTGTATGAAGAACGCTCCAACCACTATTGAATATTTAAATGAATATAGTAAAAAATACTTTGATGAAGTATTAAATAAATTAAAAGCTATAGGTATTGAATATGAGGTTAATACATCAATTGTAAGAGGACTTGATTATTATACACATACTGTATTTGAAGTAACTGCTGAGATAAAAGACTTTGGATTTCAAAATGTTTTATGTGCTGGTGGAAGATATGATGGCCTAGTTGAAATGTTAGATGGTCCAAGTACTCCTGGTGTCGGTTTTGCACTTGGTTTAGAAAGACTTTTAAATGCTATAGAGGCAGAAAAAATAGAGTTAGATATAAATAATTCTATAGATTGTTATGTAGCTTATATGAGTGATGCTGAAAAAGAATATGCTCTAAAGGTTACTATGGGACTTAGATTTGCTGGTTTTATAACAGAAATGGATTATATGAATAGAAATATTAAATCTAATTTTAAACAAGCTGATAGATTAAATAGTAAATATATTTTAATAATTGGTGAAGATGAAGTTAAAAATAATACAATTACTGTTAAAAATAATGAAACAAAAGAAAGTGAAGTAATTTCTATTAATGATTTAATATATTATTTAGATAGTAAATTAAGTGAACATTGCCATGGTGAGGAATGTCACTGTCATGAGGAGGATTAAACATGAAAGTATATGTAAATGAACTTAATAATTATATAGATAAAGAAATAAGTTTTAGTGGTTTTATAGATACTATTAGAGATAAAAAATGGGTTATGTTTGTAATACTTAGAGATTCTACTGGTAAAGTACAAATGACTTTGGAAAAAAGTGATGAAAATAATAAAGAAATGTTAGAAATAATGAATGGTGTAAGTGTTGAAAGTACTGTTAAAGTTAATTGTAAAGTAGTTTCTAATGAAGCAGTTAAATTAGGTGGAATTGAATTAATTCCTACTAGTATTGAGGTAACTAGCTTAGCTTCTAACTTACCATATGATTTTAATAATTTGGATTGTGTTAATATAGATACTAGATTAGATTATAGATGGATTGATTTAAGAAATGAAAAAAATATGTTAGCAAGACAAGTTGAATCATGTATGGTTGCTGCTATGAGAAATTATTTATATGAACATGACTTTACAGAAATTCATACACCTAAACTAATTGGTACTGCAAGTGAATCTGGTAGTGAAGTATTTGAAGTTAAATACTTTGATAGATCAGCTTATCTTGCTCAATCTCCACAATTTTATAAACAAATGGCAATGGCTGCTGGTATGTCTAAAATATTTGAAGTATCTCCAGCATTTAGAGCTGAAAATTCTAATACAAATAGACATGCTACTGAATTTACTTCATTTGATTTAGAGTTTAGTTATATTGATTCTTATGAAGATGTTATGTCTTTAGAAGAAGATTTATTAATAGCAGGATTAACTAAAGTTAAAGAAAAATACGGCGATAAAATAAAAGAATTATTTGGCAGAGAAGTAATCATTCCAACTAAACCATTTCCATGTATGAAATTAAAAGATTTATATCAGGAATTACATGATAGATATAATTTTGATATTCCTACTACAGACATAGGGGATATGAATGCTGAGGCTGAAAAATTAACTTACAAATTAGCTTTAGAAAAATTTAATTCTGAATTTATGTTTATTGTTGATTATGCTGCAACAAAAAGACCTTTTTATCACATGAGAAAAGATGGCATATTACAAGGTTATGATTTAATATGGAGAGGAACTGAAATTACATCAGGAGCTCAAAGAGAACATAGATATGATGAATTAGTTAAAAATGCTAAAGAAAAAGGTTTAGGTAAAGATGTAGAATTTTATTTACAATTCTTTAAATATGGTTGTCCTCCACATGGTGGATTTGCTATAGGAGTAGATAGACTTACTATGTTACTTTTAGGTCTTTCTATTAAAGAAGCTCAATTTTTATTCCGTGGACCTAATAGATTAAATCCTTAAAGAAAACATTTAGTTTTCTTTTTTTTAAAAATAGCTATATTTTTATATAAAATGTGATATAATATAAGTGTCTAGGATATGCGATAAGCCTAATTAGAAAAAACCGACTAATTAACGACATTGGGAGTCTAATTTATTAATGGTGTTGAAAACTTATATTTATATAAGGATCCTAAAATTAATAATGTGATGCCCACCTGGTAGAAAACTAGGTTTTTATCGTTAAGGGCCCGCTATCCTGGATTTTTTTATATTTTATTATAATAAGACATTTTTTTTAAGTTTATTATTATATAATTATCTTGGTGAATTTTATGAGGGAATATAATTTATTTGTTATTAAAGATGAATATTTTAATTTTTATAATAATAAACCTGAGTATTTATATGAAATATTAAATAAATTAAATAATTTTAGTAGTAATATGAACTACGGCATTACTTTATATGAACAATTATGCAATAAAATAGATGTAGAAATTTTAAAATATTATTTAAATAATAAGTATGGTTTAAGTAATAATAAAGTTTTTTATTTAGATAATGTTTTTATTGAACTTAAGTATTCTAGAATAGTTGTAAGAAGTAAGTATAATTATCCAAGAATAATGAAATCTTTTAATTGTTATAATAGAAATATATTTGTTTGTGATTTTAAAAATAATGATTATTTTTTTCTAAATAGTTTTATGAGAAATAAAGTTCTAGAGAATTTAGTAATAAATTCTTGAAAAATATAATAAATTTTAGTAAAATACTAATAGGAGTTGATAATAATGGTATGGAATATAGTATATTTATTAGTTGGTTTATTAATAGGTGCGGTAATAGGATTTTTTGTAGCAAGAAATATAATACAAAAACAAATTAAGAAAAATCCACCAATCAATGAACAAATGATAAAAGCCATGATGAGTCAAATGGGTAGAACACCTAGTCAAAAACAAGTTAATCAAATGATGAAATCCATGACAAAATATATGTAAAAAGTATTTATAATACTTTTTTTATGTTATAATATTTAAAGGAGTTGATTTTATGAATAATAAAGAATATGCAGACTTTTTACTGCCTGGTATAGATAAAACAATAGAATATTATGAAAATTTATATAAAAAAAGAGATTTACCTGAAGGTGCTATAGTAACTCGTTATGCTCCAAGTCCTACTGGATTTGTTCATATGGGTGCTTTATTTTCTGCTTTTATTGCAAGTAAATTTGCTAAACAAACTAATGGTGTATTTTATTTAAGAATTGAGGATACTGACCAAAAAAGAGAAGTAGAAAATGGTGTAATAGGAATCATTAAGGATTTAAAAAATTATGGCATCAGTATAGATGAGGGAATGACTTCTGAGACTGAATGGATAGGTGAGTATGGACCTTATATTCAAAGTGCTAGAAAAGAGATATATCAAACATTTGCTAAATACTTAATTGAAAATGATTTAGCTTATCCTTGTTTTTGTACAGCAGAAGAAGTTGAAGCTATAAGAAAAGAACAGGAAAATCTAAAAGATAGAATAGGGTATTATGGTAAATGGGCAAGGGATAGATATTTATCTCGTGATGAAGTTATAAATAAAATTAAAAATGGCGAAAAATATGTTATAAGATTAAAATCACCTGGAAAATTTGAAAATAAAGTTATATATGATGATTTAGTAAAGGGAAAACTAGAATTACCGGAAAATGATTTAGATATAGTTATTATAAAAGGTGATGGTCTTCCTACTTATCACTTTGCACATTTAGTAGATGATCATTTGATGCGTACTACTCATGTAATAAGAGGGGATGAGTGGTTATCTAGTGTTCCTATACATTTACAATTATTTAAGGTATTTAATTTTAAAGCACCTAAATATGCTCACATATCGCCTTTATTAAAAGAAGAAAATGGTAATAGAAGAAAGTTATCTAAAAGAAAAGATCCAGAAGCTGCAATTAGCTTTTATCATGAAAAAGGTATACCAACTGAGGCAGTATTATTATATTTATGTACTGTGGCTAATTCAAATTTTGAAATGTGGTATTTACAAAATAAAGATAAAACAGTAGATGACTTTAAATTAGAATTTAAAAAGATAAGTTCATCTGGTTCATTATTTGATGTAGAAAAATTAATAAACATTTCAAGAAATTATATAAGCTTACTTAAAGCAAGTGAAGTATATGATAAAACACTTGAATACAGCAAAACATATGATTTAGAATTATATAACTTATTAACAAAATATAAAGATTACAGTATAAATGTATTAAATATTGAAAGAGAACAGAAAAAACCTCGTAAAGATTTAGCTATGTTTTCTGATGTTAAAAAAGAAAATTGGTATATGTATGATGAATTATTTAATGATGTTACATATAATTGGGATACAATTAAAGATATAACTGAAATTAAAAAAATATTAAATACTTATATTTCTAAATATTATGATGAATCTGATGATAAAGATACTTGGTTTAATAAAATAAAAGAGTTATCTTATGAGTTAGGATATGCTAAAGAGGTTAAGGAATATAAAGAAAATCCAGATAACTATAAAGGTCATGTAGGTGATATTAGTATGGTTTTAAGAGTAGCTTTAACAACTAAAACTATGACTCCTGATTTATACTTTATAATGCACCTTTTAGGTCATGATAGAATTAAAGAAAGATTTGATAGAATTTAAATCTTTTTTTATTTATGCTATTATATTAAATTTATGGGGATTATTAAGAAGTACAATTTTTTATATACATCAGATTCTATTATTTTAATTATATGTATTTATAAGTTTATTCATTATTAAAAAATAATGATTATTCACTTACTATACATATAATTGAATCTGGGTTTACAAAAGAACAAAATGAAAAGTTAGAAAAATTATTTAATTTATATAGTAGTGCCACATTAAAAATGTATTCTATAGATAAGTTAAAAAGTATAATGGATAAGTATTCAATTCCTAAATGGAGAGAAACTGATATAGCTAATGCTAGACTATTTTCAAGTAAAATTATAGATGTAGATAAAGATAGTGATACAATTGTAACTTTTTCTTTAAAAGATGTATTTAATACTAATATAAATAGTCCTATGATTGCTGTAAGAAAGATGAATGTTCCAAGTCATCTTTCTGGTAGATTAGAAACTTATTATAACTCTGGAGTGTTATTAATTGATTATAGAATATGTGATGAAATAGATTTATTAAGACGATTATTTGATACGTTAAATAAATTATCAATTCCATTAATATACCCAGATCAAGATTTATTAAATTTAACCTTATCCGAACAAATTAGAACACTTTTACCTGAATATAATATTAATCATTTAACATATGATCTGGTTTTTAACTATCCAATTATTTCAAAAAGATATTTAGAAGAACGTTTTAAAATTAAGGATAAAGTAAAGAAAATTATTTATTTTAATAGGAAGTAGTAACTTTCTATTTTTTTTCTTATAAATATATTTACATTTTCATAAATTTAATGTATAATTTATAGTGTCATGCAGGTGTGGTTCAATGGTAGAATGCGACCTTGCCAAGGTTGAGACGCGAGTCCGATTCTCGTCACTTGCTCCATAAGAAAAAATCGTCGCACCAAGCGATGTTAATGATTAAATCAACGCAAGTTGATTTTTTTGTATAATAGTAAATTCATCCCCAAAAGGGTAGAAATTGTAGTATAGCAAAAATGCAAGATGAAAATCTTGCTTTAAAGCTAAAGAAACCAAAAATGTGAAAAGTTATTTTTCTTTGTAGATATGATGATATCCTCTAATGGATTTATAATCGATAGGAACACATTTGTCAAAATTACAATTAGAACAAATAGTGTAAGGAGGAGTAGAAACAGGTAAACCATTCCATGCGTCCTCTTGTTCAAATTCATGAACAGCTTCAATAGGAGTCTCAAATTTGTGTTTACATTTAGGACAAATGTAATTAACAACCTCACCACTTAAAGGTATAGGAAAAGAATCAAAATCAAACATAATATCACCTCCAATCAAGTAATTTCACATAAATAATCCATTATAATATTACATTTGGGACAGCAAAAAGGATCTACATTGAAAAATCTAAATAAGCAAACTCTATAATTTAATAAACTTTTATTAAAATTTCTTTTTTCAAAAGGAATCATCATAACCATTTTATCATGAATAGGGAGTTTTTTTCTATAAAAACCATAATATCTAATAGATTTAAAATTAGAAGGAAGTAAATGTTTAAGTAACATTAGTACCATCATAATTTAGAATTCTATTTTCACTAATAGCCGGTCTAGAACAATATCTAGTAATATATTCAATACCAGCTTTTAAATTAGGAAAAACTTTTTTTTCGGCATAAACATAAAAACCATTTTTGTATTTTTTATAAAGATTATTTTTTAATATTTTGAAAGAATAGTCATTCAAATAGTCATCCATAAGATCTAAAAGAATTTTCATAAATCTTTTAGACAAGGCCTTGAAATCAAAATACTCCCATTTTTTATAAGAATTATTAGATAGTTTAATTTCAGCAATAAGAGTATGCATATGCGGATTCCATTTGATATCACGACCAAAAGTATGAAGGAAAGCAAAATATCCAGGATAGTATTTAGTTTTAGAGGTATAACATTTAGTAATACCATTAACCGTTTTATAAGACTCATTTAATATGGAATAAATAGTAGAATTAACAGCGTCATAAAAAATATTGATAAGATTGAAATCTAAAAGAAAATAAGGCCAAAGTTCTTTAGCACAAGTAAAAACAACTTGTCTATGTTTACAATTATAAGCGGTATTTAAAATATTATTAACACGATCAAGTTTATATTTGTAACCACAAGAAGTACAGAATCTAGATTTACAAGTATGACCAATAAAAACACATTCGTGACATTCAGGGCATTCATAAACAGAACAACCTAAGTTTTTATTATGACAATCAATAACTTTTTTAATTTCGATATCAGCATTTTTTCTATATTTTAAAATGAAGTTTTTTTCATCAACTGGCATTTTATTCCAACCATCTTCAATAATTTTATCAATAAGTCCAGTTTTTTTCTTTGAATTATAATTTTTATTAATAGAACCATCAGAGTTTAATATATTTTCATTATGACTATTTTTTAAATAGCAATCTTTAAATTGTTCAATGGATAAGCAAGCTTTTTCAATTTTTATAGTTTTCATAATAATCACTACTTCTTTATTAGTTTCTTTAATTATAATACAAAAAAATGAAAGCCTTAAGGCTTTCGGATGAAAAATTTATTTTTCATTTTTCTTGCTTTTTTTAAAACATTTGGTCTGTCTTCTTCTCTTATAAATTGTATTAATGCAGGATCAATTTCATCCGAAGTTTCAGAGAATCCATTAGTCTTTTTATACATTTCACTAAACTCTTCATATGAATATCCAAATGTTGTTTCAGTTTCTTTAATTCTTTTATAATTATTAATATAATATAAAATTGATGATATAGAATCTGTCACTAAATAATTTCTTTTATCTTTAAATCCTGAAAATTTTTCACTATAAACTTTATCCATAAATTCTAATAATTTATCAAAATATCCATTAGAATTATAAATTACAATAGGTTTATTAAATTCGTGACATCTTTTACTTTCAATAGCAGTAAATAGTTCATAAATTGTTCCTATACCACCGGGTAAGAATATAAGAGCATCACTTGATGATATAACACTATCTGTTCTTTCACTAACTGATTTAGTAGTTATTTCTGTATCACATTTTAATGTTTTAAAATCATCTTTATAAGCTTCAGGACAAAT
>CAKPNP010000016.1 GCA_934169415.1 uncultured Bacilli bacterium | reverse complement strand
ATATAATTTATTATTATACTTTAAATATCAAAATATACGATTAGGGATCATTATAATATATTTTTAACCCCCCCCCCCGAGGATACTATTTGTTAATTTCATATTATTACTCCTATCAATTTTTCTACATTTTAAATTTGCGAATTATTTTACCCACATATTATTTTTATCTATTAAAATAATATCATATTTTATAGTATTATTCAATTGTATAAAAAGAAAAAACTATCGAATTTTAATCTGATAGTTTCATATTTTCTTTTAATTTATTATAATTATCTAAATAATTTCCATTAGTTAAAAAACTTCCAACAACTACAATATCAGTATTAATATCTTTTATAGTATCTGAGTTTACTCCACCATCTATACTTACCAAATATGAATAGTTGTTATTTTTTTTCATTTCCATCAAATATTTTACTTTATTAATACTTGATGGAATAAATTTTTGACCACCTGCTCCAGGTTTAACGCTCATAATAAGAACTAAATCTATATCTTTTAAATATTCATCTAAAACTCTAACATCAGTTTCTGGATTTATTGCAATTCCAACCTTAATAGATAAAGATTTAATAAGATCTATATAATATTTTATATTAGATGTTGCTTCATAATGAAAGGTTATAAATTCTGGATTAAGTGTACTAAAATCTAAAACATATTTTTCAATATCATTGACCATCAAATGAACATCTAATTTTTTAGAATTATAAACTATTTTTCTCGCATCATCAATAGAATATGTAGTATTTGAAACAAATTTTCCATCCATTATATCTAAATGTATAAAATCTATTGGTGTTTTAAATAATTCTTTTATAGATAATTCTAAATTATCTTTTATAGATAAAATAGATGCTGATACCATCATATTAATCACCTCTTAAAAATTTTATATAATTATCATATCTTGATTTTAAAATCTTTGTACCAACAAGATTTTTTATATTACAATTAACTTCTAAATCATGATTACAATCTTTATATTCACAATCATGCATATATTTATTAAATTCTACAAAAGTATATTTAATATCATTCTTAGGAATACTTTTAAGGCTAAGTGAAGAAAAACCAGGAGTATCAGCAATAAGTCCTGAAAACATATCGATTAATTCAACATGACGTGTTGTATGTTTTCCTCTACCTAAAGCTATAGAAATTTCATTTGTACTTAATTTTAAAGAAGGATTAAGTTTATTTAAAAGAGTAGATTTCCCACTTCCTGATTGTCCTGTAACTACTGTTATTTTATCCTTAAATACTTTTTTTATAGAATCATCCGTATTTTCAAAAACCTGATAGCCTATTTCTTCATAATATTTTTTAACTTTTAAATATTCAGTTGTATCAGTTAATAAATCTATTTTAGTAAAACAAATTATAGGTTTAACGTTATTATATTCTATCATAGTTATTAATTTATCTAGTAGATATAAATCAAGATCAGGTAAAACCAAACTAACTATTATAATTGCTTGATCTACATTAGATACGAATGGTCTTACAAGTTCATTTTTTCTAGGTAATATTTCAGTTATAATATTATCAGAAAATATTACATTGTCTCCTACTAATGGTGTAATACCTAAATTTCTAAATTTTCCTCTAGCCCTACATAAATATAATTCATTACCGCTTGAAACAGTATATAAATTACTGATTATCTTCACTATCTTGCCCTGCATCAGTTTCCTCACTTGATATAGCCTTAGCTATTTTTATTGTAAGAGTTGTACCATTTACAACTTCACCTGTTCTACTTTGATAAAATATAACTCCTTCAGTATAATCCTCTGTTTCAACTTCTTGCTTTATTAAAGTTATATTATATTTTTTACAAAAATCTTCTACAGCATCAATAGTATAATTTTCACTAAAGAAATCTGGATATTCTACAGTATAAACTGCATAGTAAAGTACAATAGTATCTCCCTTAGCAAGTTTAGTTCCAGCTTGTGCACTTTGATTTACTATAGTATTTTCTTTATATTTAGATTGATTATTTTTTTCAATTTTTGTTTGTTCAACTATTACATTTATACCAGCATTAGTTAAATTAGCTAAAACAGATTGATAATTCTCACCAGTATAATTACTAACTACAATTTCATCTGTTTTTTTAGCAACTTTTAAAGTTATATTAGTGCCTTCTTTAACAGATTTACCAATCCAAGGAGAAGTTGAACAAACTTTACCAACTTCTATAGTATCATCACATTCAACCTCTTCATAATCAGCATTTACGACAAGTCCATATGATTTCAATAATTCCTCTGCTTCTACTAAAGAAAGACCAGAAACATCCGGAACATAGACATTAGGTACTTCAACTAATTTAGGATAAATTATAATAAATAAACAAATTGTAGCTACTAAAAATGCTAATAAAGAACCTAGTATAATTAGTATTTTATCTCTTACACCCTTCTTATTTTTCTTCATATTATCTCCTTTTTTTTCAAATTTTTCTAAATTTGGTAAAGGTTTAGTCTCATCTACCTCATGTTCTTTATATGGATATACATATTTTTTTTCATCGGGTCTATCCATACATGTTTTTATATCCTCATACATTTCTTTTACGGAATCATATCTATTTTTAGGATTTTTAGCACATGCTTTTATAACTATATTTTCAACACTCTGTGGTATATCAGGAAATTCAGCACATATTGAAGGAATTGGTTCTTTCATTTGCTTTATAGCTATTTCTACTGCATTATCACCTTTGAATGGTAATTTACCAGTTAACAATTCATACATTAATATACCAAGAGAATATATATCTGATTTAATAGTAGAACCTGATCCACTAGCTTGTTCTGGTGGAAGGTAATGAACTGAACCCATAATAGAATTAGTTTGTGTTAACTCATTACTATTTAAAGCAACGGCAATCCCAAAATCAGTAATTTTAACTTTTCCATTATCTAAAATTAAAACGTTTTGTGGTTTTATATCTCTATGAATTATATAACTATCATGTGCACACATAATTGCACTAGTTAACTGTAACATTATATCAATTACTTCAGGTAAAGTTAAAGCTCCTCTTTTTTTAATTAAACTTTTTAAAGTTTTACCATCTATATATTCCATTACTATATAATATAAGCCATTATCTTCACCAACATCATACATTTCAACAATATTTGGATGACTTAATTTACTTGCTGATAAAGCTTCTCTTTGAAATCTTCTTACAAATTTTTCATCATCTGCTAAATCTCCTCTTAGTACTTTTACAGCAACTTGTCTATTTAATATAGTATCTAATGCTAAATAAACATTTGCCATACCACCTTCACCAATATTTTTGATAATTTGATATCTATCGTTTATCTTATCCCCTCTTGTAATCATTTTGCACCATCCATTTCCAAATAAGCACAAGATATATTATCAGTGCCACCCCTATTATTACTTTTAATTATTAATTTTTTTAATCTATCTTCTACACTTAATTCAGTATCTATTAATACCTTTAATATTTGTTCATCATCTAGCATATTAGTTAGTCCATCACTACATAAAAATATTCCATCAACATCACGCTCTACATCAAATACATCCATTTCAACTGTGGAAGTTGCACCAAGTGCTTTTAATAAAACATTTTTTCTTGGATGTAATTTAGCCTCTTCTAAAGTTAATTCACCCGATTTAACAAGTAAATTTACTAAAGTGTGATCAGTAGTTATCTTTTGTAGTCTTTTATTCTTTATAACGTAGCCTGATGAATCACCAATATTACCAAAAAGTAAGAAATATGGAGTTACTATAGAAAGTACTATAGTAGTACCCATCCCCATACTTTCTTCATGCTCATTAGTATACTTATATATTAATACATTTGCTTCACTAACTATTTCTTTAATAAAGGCTATAGCATCTTCCTTACTACCAACACTTGAAGTATTCTTAAATCTATCAGAAACATGATTTATAGCTATAGAAGAAGCTACCTCGCCTGCTCTATGTCCACCCATTCCATCACAAACACAAAGTAGAATTTCATTCATCTTATTCTTAACTATTATTACATTATCTTCATTATGACTTCTTACCTTTCCAGGATCTGTTATATATGAATAATTCATTAATTTTCCTCCTTATAGTTTGCTCTTAACTGTCCACACGCAGCCGATACCTTTCTACCAAACTCACGACGGATTGTTACATTTATATTGTTCTTTTTTAGTATATCATAAAATTTTAAAATATTACAATCACTACTTCTTTTAAATTCAATATGACTAGTTTCGTTATAAGGTATAAGATTAACATAACAATTCATATTTTTTAAAAGTTTAGATAACTGTATTGCATCAGACTCACGATCATTTACTCCATTTAATAAAATATATTCAAACGTTACACGTCTATTAGTTTTATTTATATATTCCTTTATAGAACTCATTAATTCATTCAAATCATAAGCTTTATTTACTTTCATTAACTTACTTCTTAATTCATTATTTGCAGCATGAAGACTAATAGCTAAATTAACTTGTTTGCCATTATTCATAAATTCTTTTATTTTAGGAACTATACCACTAGTAGATACTGTTATATGACGTGATCCTAAAGCAATGCCATTATCATCATTTATTATATCTATAAAATTCATAACATTATCATAATTATCAAAAGGTTCCCCTATTCCCATTAATACTAAATGAGAGATTCTAATACCTAGATCTCTTTCTACCTTAAGTAGTTGTAATACCATCTCATGAGTATTTAAATTTCTTACCTTTTTAAGTCTACCACTTTCACAAAAGGCACATCCCATATTACATCCAACTTGACTTGATACACAAAGTGAATTGCCATAATCATGCTTCATAAGTACAGCTTCTATTTTATTATTATCAGATAATAAAAATAAATATTTAGCTACATCTATATCTTCTTGTTTAGTAAGTATTTTAATATCATCAAATGTAAAATCTTTTTTTAATGAATCTATTACATTTTTTTTGATATTACTCATATCATCAAACGAATTAACTCTTTTTTTATATAGCCAATCAAATACTTGAGTAGCTTTAAATTTCTTTTCACCTATTGATAAAAAATAATCTTCTAATTGTTTTCTTGTTACATCATATATACTTTTCATAAAATACACCTATTATCATTATAGCATAAGTATTTAAAGTTTTAACAAAAAAAGAGCCAAAGCTCTTAAAAACCTATTATTAGGCAAACTATAAAGAAAGCAGTTCCTAATACCATAGTTAGGCGAGTTATAAATAATTCTCCACCACGTTCTTTACGATTAGCAAATAATGCATCAGATCCTCCTGTAAATATACTTGATGTACTTTCAGCTTTACCTGCTTGTAATAACACTATCGCAATTAATAAAATTGAGATAATAATTAACAATATTTGTAGCACTCTTTTATCAATCCTTTCAAGACGAATTATATTTTACCATATATTTTTTAAAAATGCAAATTTATATTTTTTTATTGCATTGCATTAAAAAAAATGATATAATTTATTTGTTCTTGGATTGTTAGCTCAGTTGGTAGAGCAACTGACTCTTAATCAGTGGGTCTAGGGTTCGAATCCCTAACAGTCCACCAAAATGATTGATACTCGGATAATCCCTGAGTTTAAGTAATAGATTACTAACAGAAATGTTAGTTTTTTTCTGCTTAAATTGAATGTTGGGTGATAATTATGTTTGAGATAGAAACTAAAAACTTGAAAATAAGTGAAGAACTTAATAGAAAGATAGATATGATATGTCGGTTTGCTTGTGCTAAACCTACATATAAAAATGGTAATATTAGAAATATTAAAGGAACAAATATTGCTTATGTAAAACCTTATATAATAACTATTAATAAAATAGATTATTTAATGTTTGATGAGTGTGAAGATATTTATATTAATGGTTATGATAAAAAGATTAAATTTAAAGATTTATTAGAATATATTAAATCAAACTAATATTCATTCCCTGAATAAGGAATTGACAAATCAAAGATAAAAGTATAATATAGTAAACCAATAAAAGCAAGCAGTATCTAGTCTTTTATTAGAAAGAGAGGTACTTCTATGGTTAAAAGTAAACGAAAACATTTAAAAACTTATTATATTAGTATTATTGAGGAGTCAAGAGTATTAGTTTGAACTACTAGTATTTTTGATTCCTCTTTTTTGTAGAAAGAGAGGTTGAAGAATATGAATGAAGAAAAGAAAATTGCAGGTATTTATAAAAGAGTTAGTACACTCGATCAAGCAAGAGAGGGTTTTAGTTTACCAGAACAAGAAAAAAGATTAACCGAATTTTGTAATTTTAAAGGTTATGAAATTTATAAAGTATATACTGATGAGGGAATAAGTGCGAAAGATGATAAAAGACCAGCATATCAAGAAATGATGAGAGATGTTAAAGATAGGAAAATAAATGTTATAGTTGCTTTTAAACTAGATAGATTAACAAGAAGTGTTTACGATATTGAAAAACTTATGAGATTTGTTAATGAAAATGATTGTGATATTGATTGTATGGCTGATGAATCTAATACTACTACTTCAAATGGTAGAATGGTTATGAGAATAATGACTAGTGTTAGTCAAAATGAAATAGAAAAATGTAGTGAAAGAACAAAGTTTGGAATGGTTGGAGCAATAAAGGCTGGACATATTCCTAATCAACCACCATTAGGTTTTAAAAGAGAAAATAAAAAGTTAATACCGGATACATTAACAAAAGATATTATAGTCAGAATTTATGATTTATATTTAGAGGGGAAAAGTTATCAATCAATTGCAAACATATATAACGAAGAAAAGGTATTAGGAAAGACAAATTGGCGAGATTCTACTATAAACCTTATGACTAATGAACTCTATAAAAGCGATTATATACACGGAAAAAGGACAAAAAAGCCTATGTATTATGAAAATGTAGTTGAACCTATTATTAGTAAACAAAAATGGGAAGATTGTCAGTATCAAAAACAAAGAAATGCAAGACATTATGAAAGAACAGCAACATATCTTTTTACTAATAAACTTAAATGTGCTAAATGTGGTAGATTTCTAGGCGGTTGTGCCACTACTAAAAAGAATGGAAATAAATATTACTATTATAAGTGTGAACATTGTAAAACATATTTTAGTGAAATAGATATTGAAGAACAATTAAAATTGTTTTTAATAGAATTAAATAAACAAGATGAATTAATTAATGATTACTATGCACCATTTATTAAATCTAAATTAGATAACAAACAAATTGATTATGATAAAGAGATAAAAGATTTAGATAAACAATTAGATAGAATTAAAACGGCTTATATAAAATGTATTTTAAAAATAGAAGATTTTGAAAATGAAATAAATCAAATTGAGTTTAATAAAAACGAATTAAATAAAAAATGGCAAGAGCATAAACAATATGAAAATTTAAGTTTCACAGTTGATGATTTATTAATATTTCAAGATAAACAACAAATAGATGAATTTATGAATCCATACTTATTCTTTATAAATATAAATAAATGGTTAGAAACACCTCGAGATAAAAAACAAAAGTTATTTGCTAGATATATCGACTTTATCACAATAGATAAAACTGATAAAGAAATAAATATAACTGGTGGTAATTTTAGAGAATCATTCCTAGCTGATATGGGAACAAATCATAAAGAATATGGACTACCTTATAACTTTAATTTATTTGAAGATGATTATGGTTATCCACTTAAAATGAATTGAGAAGTAAGAACAAAAGAACATGCAGAAGAATATTTTAAAAAGTTATCTAAAACACTTGGAGATGATTATAAATTAAATTATTATGTAGGCGAAACTGATGATGATTTAAATGCTATAACATTTGAAAGTTCTTGTGAGATAGAAAAAGTAATAAGAGTAATTGCAATAGACCCTACAGATAAATATAAAAAAGGTAATTTAAGACTTGGAGTAATAACAATAGATTTATCAAATGTTATTGCACCTAATGGAAAACAAGTTTATAAAGAATACTTTGATAAAGTTAAAGAGGTATTGAAAGATAATGAGTTATGCAATATTTAGAAGTGAATCAATAAATACACTTAAAGATTTAGGAGAAATTGGTGCTCACAATAAAAGAGATAAAAAGTCTTATAAATCTAATCCCGATATAGATATGTCTAGGTCTAAAAATAATATAGAAATTGTTCCACTTAATGAAAGATATTACAAAGGCTATTATGAATTAGTTAAAGAATATAAAAAGGAATATGAAGAAAAGCAAAAAACAACAAGAGAAGATCAAAGAAAACCATTTGATAAAATGTTAGATGATTCAAATAGTGTTGTTGCCGATGAATTAATGTTTACTAGTGATAATGAGTTTTTTAAAAATATGAGTAAAAAAGATATAAAAAAATGGGCTGATACTTGTATGGAATTTGTTTATAATGATTTAGGTTATACGAAAGAGCAAGTTTTACATAGTGTCGTTCATATGGACGAAAAAACACCTCATATGCATTGTGTAGTTGTTCCTTTGATAAAAAAGTTTGATAAGAGAACTAATACTGAAAAATATACTATTTCTAAAAAGCATTATATGAAGTCTGGCGAGTATATTAGCAAGCTTCAAGATAAATATTGGAAACGAATGAATGATAATGGTTTCAAATTAGAAAGAGGTATTAAAAATAGCGATAACGAACATATCTCTATTAAAGAATTTAAAAAATTAACTAGAAAATTAGATGCTCGAATGGAAAAACAAAATCACTTAATGACTAGAGATTATGAAATACTAGAAGAAAAATTAAAAACTTCTAAACCAACTCTTACTGGTAAAGAAGTTAAAATTGATAAAGAAACTTATGATACTTTAAAAGACTTTATGAATACCTCAAAAAGAGTAATTAAAGATATGCCTAATAATCAAGCATTATTTGAAGAATTAAATGATTATACTAATCATTATAGAGAAATGGAACAAAAAAATAGATATTTAGAAGTTGAGATAAGAAGATTAGAAGATAAAAATGATGAATTAAGAGATGAAAACAGAAGACTTCATAATTTCTTAAATATAATGCTACAAACTATTAAAAAATTCTTTAATAAACTTCTTCATATTGGAAGTGAAAAAGATAAAGATAATATAGTTGAAGAAATAACTTCTTATCATGATTTAGGTTATTATAATGATAGAGATTTACATGAAATAGCAGATGATACACCTAGAGAAGAAGAAATAAATAACTATATCTATGAACAAAATTATGAAATTGATAAAGATTATGATGATAGAGATATAAACATATAAAAAGACAAGCATTCGCTTGTCAGTGATATCTATTTCCAATAGATAAAACATACTTCTCTATTGGCAGAGCCAATAGGTGTGCAAAGGGAATAATCCCTTTTGAAACCCTAAAACATAATTAAGCAAGAACTTTCCGTTCAAGCAAAATTATGTTTTTTTGAATTGCAATAAATTGCAATTATTTATTTTCAAAACTTCGTAATGAAAATAAATATTAAAAATCTATCGCCACTTACAAAATTACTTTGTAATTTCATAACGTGCCACGATTTTTTATTACAAGCTGTGATGATTTTGATTTTGTTTAATACCAAAATGTTCGCTATATTGTGTTAAAGCATTATCCCAATTATGAGCAATATCATCTGCTTGTGTCAACTCTTCAAATGATTTATCTTTTCTATCAACAGCAAAATTATACATACCCATTGCACCATTATTTAATAAATATTCAATTTGTTGATTATCAAATTGTAACCCAGTGGGATTATGAACTGGAGAATAGTTTGGATTTTGCATAAATGAATCATTTTCAGCAAAGTAAACACCATATACTAACTCTGGGCTAAGTTGAGAAATATCTCCATGTTCACCAGAACTTGATAAATGTTTCCATATTGGTAGTGGTATTTGTTGTAATTGACCATTTGTTGTTCTAGGTGTTAAATAATACTTTGGTATTTTTATTACAAAAACTGCATTACCTTTTGTTCCTGCATATTCTTTCATTTTTTGACCTAACTTGCCATCACTAATTTGCATAGGCCACATTGTAGATAGCATATCATTACCACGATAATTTATTAAACCATTATCAAATATCTCAGTAACTAATGATGGATCATTTATTGTAGTTCCGTGAAAGAAATATGAAAATTCTTCATTATTCACTGTGATCATTCTCCATAGAAATTATTTTGTTAATCGAATTATTTAATATTTCATCAATTTTATTTATTTTAAACAATTCTTTTATTTCATTTATTATTCTCTCATCATCTTTAATGGATAATTCATAATTAATTTCATTTATTGATATATCGATATAGTTATATCCATTAAAATCAAAAGAATCTTTCTTATAATGACTTTCATTATAAAAATAATTACTATTGTTTTGAATATTATTAGTAATATTATTTAATTTTTGTATGTCATTTTCATTTAAAATAAATGGAATAGAAACATTTACATTTGATAAAATATTGCTACCTAAATCTTCGTTGTTGCAAAATGATTTAATTGAATTAGAATAACATAAATTTTCATCTATTTCAAATGAATATTTTTCTTCAAATATACTTCCAACACCAAAATCACCATTATAGTGTCTATTTGAGATTTCAATTCTTAACATAATTATTCTTCCTCTTCTAATTTTTGTATTTTCTTATCTATTTGAGAAGTTAATTCTTCCACATTTGTAGGTTCTTTATTTTCATTCTCAAAATCTTCGATTTTCTTATCAATATAATCAGTTAATTTATCAACTGTATCAATTTCATTATCCTCAAGTTCTTTAATTTTTTTGTCAATATCTTTTGTTAGATTTTCAACACTATTGCCCATAATTACCTTCCCTCTTCTATATAATTATATCATAATCATTTACTTTATTTTATATATTTATGTAAAATTGTACATTTTATTGACTAAAAATGTAAATATTGTGATACAATTATATTAGTTAGTAAGTTATTACTAACTATTAATGTTTGTAAGAAAAGTTATTCGACTTCTTCTTCACAGGCACCAGAATGATTGATACTCGGATAATCCCTGAGTTTAAGTAATAGATTACTAACGGAAATGTTAGTTTTTTTCTGCTTAAATTGAATATTGGGTGATAATTATGTTTGAGATAGAAACTAAAAACTTGAAAATAAGGAAGAACTTAATAGAAAGATAGATATGATATGTCGGCTTGCTTGTGTTAAATATGAATTTATGCCTGGTAATATTAAATCAGTTAAAAATACTAATATTGCCTATGTAAAACCTCATATTTTAAAAGTTAAAGGAAATGATTACTTAATACTAGAATAATGTGAAGAAGTCTTTATAAATGGCTACAATGAGAAAATAAAACTAAAAGATTTAGAAAACTATCTAAAAAATAACTAATACCTATTGATTTTGAAATTATTTGTGATATTATCAATAACCAATAAATGACAAAGAGACACCGTCTTTTATTAAAGGAGGTAGACTATGTCCAAATATATATTACATATAAAACAACTTAATAAAGTATCCAAAGAGGAGTCAAAGGTATTAGTTTAAACTAGTGCTTTGTCTCCTCTTTTTTGATAGAAAGAGAGGAAAATAAATGGATGAAAAAGTAAGAGTGGCAGGTATATATGCTCGTGTTTCTACTGAGGACCAAGCAAGAGAAGGATTTTCTATGGGATAACAAGAAGAAAGACTAATTGAGTATTGTAAGTTTAAAAGATATTAAGTTTATAAAGTATATAAAAACCCAGGAATAAGTGCGAAGAATGATAAAAGATCTGCATATCAAGAAATGATGCAAGATATGAGAGATGGAAAAATAAATGTAATTGTTGCTTTTAAATTAGATAGATTAACAAGAAGTGTTTATGATGTTGAAAAACTAATGAAACAAGTAAATGATTGTGATATTGATTGTATGTCTGACGAATCTAATACAACTACTTCAAATGGTAGAATGGTTATGAGAATAATGAGTAGTGTTTCACAAAATGAAATTGAAAAATGTTCAGAACGAACAAAGTTTGGAATGGTCGAAGTAAAGGCTGGATATATTCCAAATCAACCACCATTAGGCTTTAAAAGTAATACCAGATCCAGATTTACATGACATAGCTGATGATACATCAAGAGAGGAAGAAATAAGTAATTATATCTATGAACAAAATTATGGAATTGATAAAGATTATAATGACCTTGATATAGACATATAAAAAGACAAGCATTTGCTTGTCAGTGATATCTATTTCCAATAGATAAAACACACTTCTCTATTGGCTCTGCCAATAGAGTGTGTACAAAGGGGAATCCAGTTTGAAACCCTAAAACATAATTAGCAAGAACTCTTCGTTCAAGCAAAATTATGTTTTTTTAATTAAATGATTTGTTGTATTTTGAAGAATGCATTACTACAAATAGACCTAATAAGAAATCAATTATATCACCTGTAATAATAGTAAGCATCATCAAAATATCAACAATGATTCCAATTGTTCCAGCTGATTTAGAACCGCTTTTTGCAAGAAGATATCCTATAAATAAAAATACTGCAAACCCAATTGAAAAAACATTAATGTTACTGGTGTATATTGAAAAACCAAGAATAATTAATTCTAATACAAATAACACAATCATATCATTTTTTAAATTTTTTTGAGCTTTTTCGAAATCATTCACGAATCTTACCCCCCCTATCATCTATTTCATTATACAATATATTTGTAAAAAACACATTAGAATCTTCTAGTTTATCCTTTATTTTATATATTAAAATATTTACAGAGAGGTGATATAGTGAAATTCGTTCCAAAGAAGACAAAAGATAAAGAGCCATCTTCCTATAAAAGTTTATATCTAAAGGAATGTTTGGTTAAAGAAATTGAAAAAATAGCTAAAGAAAATGATACTTCATTTAATAATGTAATTGTTAGTGTGATTGAAACTCGTTTAAAAATGAAACAATGGCATAAAGATTTTTGACAAAATAATATTTTTATGATAATATGTATTTAGCAAGAAAAAATTGCATAAAATAAAAAAGGGAACATTCAGTTTTCTCGAGTTGAATGTCTACCCAACAATTGCCTTATGGCACTTATTTGGAGACACTTATTCTAGCGAATGAGTGTCATTTTTTTATAACCAATACCAATAAGGTAAGTAGTGATAAAATGATACAGATGTATCTTAGAATCTTTATAATAAAAACTCTTTTTTTCATCCTATCAAACCTCCTCTCTATAAAGATTAGAGGTAGACACTCAACAACTGATATTCCCTATAGAAAGTATACTATCAAATAAACATAAAAACAAGCAAAAAATGTCACAAAATTGCGAAAATGTGATATACTTTATTATGGTCTGTTATTGTTTGTAAGAAAAGTTATTCAACCTCTTCTTCACCAGCACCAGAATGATTGATACTCAAACTTTTCGAGATAATATAAAAACTACTTTCAATTAATTGTGAGTAGTTTTATTTTTTTATTATTCTTTAGGATTCTTCTTTTTTTACCAAAGTAAAAACTTTTTCCTCTAAATATTCTCTTGCAAGTTCAATTCCAATATCATTATAATATTTGCATAATTTATTATCTAATTTACCTTGTAAATAATACTTATAATATTTTTCACCATTATAACCCAAATCATAATATAAATTTAGATAACTTTTTAATGCTTTTAATTTTTTTAAATCATCTACTTCTACACTTTTAAATCCTTTATCATCTCTATTTTTGGTTTTTTCTTTTCTTAATTCAGATAATTTTTGCTTTTCTATAATAATTTGTTGTTTTAAAAATTCAAGCTCGCTATTTATTCCTTTTTCTTCTTTTATAGAATTTTTATGATCACGGTACATTCGAAGCTCTTCTAATGATATAAATGGTAATAAAGTAGAAGTCGATAAGCTATAAAGAACAGCTCTATTTGTAGGACCAAAAATAGTATTAATTGATGATACATAAACATCAGTATCACCTAACAAATAAGCTATTGCAGGAATGCCTATTGTTGTCGTTAATATGCTAAGAGGTAACACAATAGGAATATAATGCTTTTTATTATATTTTTTATAGTCTTCACTTTCTTTTTCTAGTTTTGAAATTTTATCCTCCATAGTTTCAATTAAGTTTTCTTGAACCAATACTTCATCTAAATTATCATAGTATTCAATTAGATTTTGTGTTCCATTTTCATCTTTTACTATTACCTTCCCATCTATATAAGTATATTCTTTATTCATACATCAAACCTTCATTACATATATTCTATCATAAACCTAATAATATTGTACAAAAAATTATAATACATAAATAATAAAAAAAACTTACAAAATTAATAATTAAGTGATATAATAATCAGTAATTTTTGAGGTGACTTATGCGATATTTTGATACAGTACTTAATGATGCAATAAATATGTGCTACGGAAGAATTTCTAAAAATGAAGTTGATTTGATATACCCTTTTACAACTGAAAATATATCTGGATATATAGATAAATTTAATTTAATAAATAAATCACTGTTGACAGTTGGTTCTTCATCAGATCAAGCAATTAATGCAATTTTTAATGGATGCAGTGATATTTCTATTGTAGATATTAATCCATACACAAAATTTTATTACTATTTAAAAGTAGCATGTTTAATAGAATTAGATTTAGATGAATTTTTAAAATTTTTAAGATTTAAAGATTATCCAAAAGTTTTTAATGATAATAAAGAAGTTTTTAATAAAGAAATATATGATAAAATTAAAGTAACTTTAAGATTACTTGATTATGAATCTTATTTATTTTGGGATGAATTATTTAATACCTTTAGTTCCATGGATATAAGACATTTATTTTCAAATGATGAAGATAGAACTAATGTTATAAAATATTGTAATAAATACTTAAAAAATATAGAATCATATGAAATAACAAGAGCAAAAATAAAAAGTATAAGGCCAAATTTTATAGAAGGAAATTTATTTGATATAGTTATAAATAAAAAATTTGATAATATATGGCTATCAAATATAGGAACATATATAAAAGTTGATGATTTAAAAAAATTAATTGATAAATTAGTTTTACTATTAAATAAAAACGGTCTTATTTTAATTAGTTATTTATATGACACAACTATTAATTCCGAGTATAAGCCTAATTTCAAAGAAATATATAATTTAGAAAAAACATTAGATATATTAAAAGAGTATGATGTAAAATTATCTTCATTTATTGGAGTTCAAGGTATAAAATTTATGGAACATAGAATAAAGGACTCTATATTAGTACATAAAAAAAATTAATCTAAATAGGTTAATTTTTTCTATTTTATAATGATAAAATATTTAAAAATAATGCAAACATAAGCCATAAATAAAGAATTTATAATTTTGAAGCAATTAAACTACTATTTTTAAATTCTTTAATCATTTTAATTACACTATACATAAGAGCTATTATAATAAATAACGCAAGTAACTTTAAATCAAAATATATTAAAGGCCACATATAATTTAAAGCTAGTTGTATGTAAAAATATTTTAATTCTCCCCTATTTTCCATACACTATATAAAAAGATATTCCCATAAGTATATAAAGTATAGTCCAAACTATAGGAAATACAATACTTAGAACAAATAAATTATAATTAGTTGTATTAGTACCACCTATTAATGATATTATAAGTAATAAATATTTTTTCATAAAAGTCCTACTAATTCATCTTATTTTTAATTTTAAATTCTCTTAATATTTTAGTTAATGCACGTTTTTCGATTCTTGAAACATAACTTCTTGATATTCCAAGCTCTTTTGCTATTTCTTTTTGTGTAACCTCATCATTTCCATTAAGTCCATATCTTTTAATTATTATCTCTTTTTCTCTTTTTGTTAATACATTAAAATATTCTTTAAGTAAATTTATATTATCGTTATTATAAATATCTAAAGCAAAATCTGGTTTAGGAGTTTTTAATATATCCAAAAACGTTATTTCATTTCCATCATTATCAAACCCAACCGATTCATTTATACTTATATCTTTGTTATATTTTTTTGATGAACGATAATACATTAAAATTTCGTTTTCAATACATTTTGCAGCATATGTTGTAAGTCTAGTTCCATGTTTATAACTGTAACTATCAATACCTTTTATAAGACCAATGGTTCCAATACTTATTAAATCATCACTTTCATTATTTTTATGATCATATTTTTTTACTATATGTGCAACTAATCTTAGATTATGCTCTATTAATTTTGCTCTAGCATTTTTATCTCCGTTATGAGCTAGTTCTAAATACTTTTCTTCCTCCTCTTTAGATAATGGATCTGGAAAAATATTGTTAGAATAAGCTGCAGTAAAAATATAAAAATCTTTAAATAATTTTTTTAAAAATAAAAACATAACACACCTCTACAATTAAATTTATGACATAAATATGATTTTAATGTTTTAATTTTTTTTTATTTTGTTATAATATTAATTGAAGTACTAAATAGAAAGGATTGTTTATATGAATTATAAAAAATACACTACTAACGCTTATAATATACATTTAATTAATACTGATAAATTTAAAACTATAACAGTAAGAATAAATTTTAAAAAACTAGTAGAAAAAAAAGATATAACATATAGAAATTTGTTATTAAAAGTATTATTTCAAGCAAATGAAAATTATAAATCAAAAAGAGAATTAGAAATAATTACTGAAGATTTATATAATTTAAGTATTGCAAGTAAAAATTCACTTTCAGGTAATTACATAGTAACATCAATAGATTCAATATTTTTAAATGAAAAATTTACAGAAGATGGTATGAATAATAAATCAATAAATTTTTTACTTGATTTAATTTTTAAACCATTAATTAAAAATAAAGAATTCGAATATTTTGATTTGGCTAAAAGATTAGTTTCAGAAGAAATTAAAACTTTTAAAGATGATTTAGATAGATATTCAAAACAAAGATTATTAGAATGCATGGACAAAGTTAGTCCACTTTCATATAATCCAGTTGGATATATAGAAGATTTAGAAAATGTAACTAGTAAAGATTTATATAAATATTATGAAAAAATGATTAAAAGTGATTTAATAGATATATTTATAATTGGTGATATAACAGAAGATATTATAGATACTATTAAAACTAATTTTAAAGTAAATACATTAAAAAAAACAGGAACAACTCACTACTTTGAACATAAAAAATTAAGAAAAGAAAAAAAATACATTGAACAAATGGATGTTTCACAATCAAAATTAAAATTAGGTATTAAATTAAATAACTTAACTGATTTTGAAAGAAAGTATGTAGCAATTATTTATTCTTATATTTTAGGTGGAGGTCCTGATTCAAAATTATTTAAAAATGTTAGAGAAAAAAATAGTTTGTGCTACACAATAAACTGCTCATATATGCCAGTGTATAATCTAATGATGATACAAGCAGGTATAAATAAAGAAGATTTTAAAAAATGTTTATCACTTATCAAGAAAGAAATTAAAGAGATGGTAAATGGTAACTTTGAATCTAGAGATATACAGTCAGCTAAAGTTACTTATTTAAGCTCATTAAAAGAAATAGAAGATAGTCAAGGTAGTATAATAAGAATATTTGAATCTCATGAATATTTAAATTTAGACTTATTAGATGAAAGAGTTGATATAATGAATGTTACTAAAGAAGATATTGTTAATTTTGCTAAAAAAATAAATATAGATACTATATATTTATTAGAAGGAGTAATAGATGAAGAAAACTAATTTAAAACACTTAAACCTTGATTTATATGAAGAAAAATTAGATAATGGATTAACTATATATGTTATTCCAAAACAAAACTTTAACAACATTTATGTAACATTCTCAACTAAATTTGGATCTAATGAAATAGAATTTATACCAAATAATAAAAAAGAATATGTAAAAGTTCCACTTGGTATCGCACATTTTTTAGAGCATAAACTATTTGAACAAAAAGATAACATTGATCCTTTTACTTTTTATAATGAACGTGGTAGTGATTGTAATGCTAATACAAACCAATATAAAACAACTTACCTATTCTCTGGACCTAATTTCTTTAGTGAAAATTTAAATTATTTATTAGATTATGTACAAGAACCTTATTTTACAGATGAAAATGTAGAAAAAGAAAAAGGTATAATAGAACAAGAAATTAAAATGTATTTAGATGATCCAGATACTGTAATATATGAAAAGACACTTGAAAATTGCTTTTCTAATCATCCTATGAAAAATTCTATAATAGGTACTATTAAATCAGTTAGAAGTATTACAAAAGAAGAATTATATACATGTTATAATACTTTCTATCACCCTTCTAATATGTTTATAGTTGTAACTGGAAATGTAGATCCAATAGAGACTATAAAAATAATTAAAGAAAACCAAAGTAAGAAAAAATTTGATAAGATTGGTAAAGTTAAAATTAAAAAATATGACGAACCAGTTAGTGTTGCTGTAAAAAAAGATAAATGTAAGTTAAATGTTTCAATTAGTGAATGTGTACTTGCTTATAAAATTCCATTTAAAAATAATTATGAATCTTTAATATATACATTAACATTATTTGATTGTAAATTAGGAAGTACAAGTCTATTTCAAGAAAAACTAATAAATGATAAATTAATAAATGAATCACTTGTTATAGATTATAATATAGTAGATAATTATTTAATTATATTTGTATTTGCTATGACTGATTATCCAGAAGAAGTAATTAATAAAATTAAAAACGAAATGAAATCTTTAGATATTATAGAAGACGATTTTAATAGAAAGAAAAAAACTTTAATAAGTTCTTTAATTTATTTATCTGATAATATATTTAGATTAAATCATAGTGTTATTAATGATGTTATATTCTATGGTGATGTTAATACTGATTTATATGATCAAATAAAAGCTTTAAATTTTGAAGATTTTAATAAATTTATTAAATCACTAAATTTAAAAAATATAACTGAATATATTGTTGAACCAAAAAACGACTAAATTTTAGTCGTTTTCTTCTATTTCATCTTCTGTTTTAATAGATAAGTCTTCTAAATCTTCTAAGTCTTCATCTATTTCATCTAAAGATTCTTCGACATCCTCTTCTTCAGTTTCTAGATTTTCACTTTCTTCTTCATCATAAGATTCATCTAAATCTTCATCATCCATTACTATATCTACTGGATGTTGTTCCCTTAGGGCCCATTCATTAGTATCTAAAAATACAAATCTTTTATCTGTTGCAAGAGAAGTATAAAAATCCCCTATTTTATCCATATATTCAGATTCACTATATCCTAATAAATCACATATTTTTTTAAATAAAGTAGGTGTATTTAAAGATGCACTTTCCCTTAATATAAGCTCTGCTATATCAGAATGCGATAATACTTCTAATTGTTCTAAAGTCATATCTTTAAGCATATGATTACCTCCTAAAATAAACATATCTGTATCATTTTAACATATTTATAGAATGTGTCAATACTTTTTTATAAATTTTACATTTTACTTGGTATATCTATTACTAATAAATTTAATAATTGTTTTATTACTTTGTTAGTTAAATCAATTAAAACTAACCATTCTTGCTTTTTATCTTCACTTACACTATTTATATGATTATTTTGATAAAATATATTATCTAATACACATAAATCATATAAATAATCAGCTACATAATTTGGTCTTAATTCATTAAATGCTAAATCGACTGCTAAATTTAATTCCATTAATTTTAATCTTAAATTTCTATCATATTCATTATATATAGTATTATTAAGTGTTGGTTTTGTTATTACATTTTCATTTATTATCTTATTCATTCTTAAGTAAGTATATAAAATATAAGGTCCAGTTTTCCCTACTACTTTAGAAAATTTATTAATATCAAATATATAATCTCTTTCATAATTATTTTGTAAATCAGCAAACTTTATTATAGAATTAACTATTATATCTAAATCTTTACTGCTAAGTAAGTTATTTTCTTCTTTTATATCAATAAAACTTTTTCTTACTTGCATAAATAAATCATCTAATTTAGCTGCATCACCATTTCTTGTTTTAAATGGCTTACCACTTAAATCATTAACAGTTCCATATCCTAGGTGTTTTAAGGTAATATTATCTGTTAGACCAGCTAATTTACTTGCTCTAAATACAGTTTCAAAATGTAGTGATTGTCTTAAATCAGTAATATATAAAATATAATCAGGATGATATTTTACTCTATCATATATAGTAGCTAAATCAGTTGTTGCATATAAATATGCTTTATTACTCTTTTGATATATTAACGGTGGTATTTCTTTTGTATCACTTTCTTTTTTAACATCAATTACTAAAGCTCCATTTGATTCCTTAAGTAAATTTTTACTATTAAGTAAATTAGTTAGAGAATCGATATATTTATATGAATCAGACTCACCAAGCCACAAATCAAAAGAAACATCTAAAAAATTATATAATCTTTTTATATCTCTAATAGAAACTTCACATATTTTTTCAAAATACTTGTGATAAGTTAAATCTCCATCTTGAAGTTTTTTTGTAATTAATGCACATTCATCTAATATTTCTTTATTTTCTTTACATAATTTACTCATTTTAGGGTAAATATATTCTAAGTATTCTAATGTTATATCATCATAGCTTAAATTATCATTTATAATGCCATATATTACCTCACCTATTTGTAGGCCGTAATCTCCTAAGTGTACATCCGAAATAGTTTTATTTCCTTTAAATTTTATTATTCTTTTTAATGATTCACCTATTATAGCAGTTCTTAAATGTCCTACATGTAATGGTTTTGCTATATTAGGTCCACCATAATCTAAAAAATAAGTTTTATTAGCCTCTTTAATATTAAATTTAGGATTGGTTATCATATCATTTATATATTGATTTATAAATTTATCACTTAATTTAATATTAATAAAACCTGGAGGACAAAATGTAACTTCACTAAAATAATCACTAAAATTATTAATTGAATTAATGCTATTTACTACAGAAGTACCTATTTTATTAGGTGATTCATGATAGATTTTGCACATTTTAAATATATCATCACATTGATAATCACATAAATCTGGCCTATTTGATTTTATTATCTTTGTATCATTTTTATAACCGTTTTCTAAAAATGCATCATTTATTATTTTATTAATACTATCTAAATTCATTATTTCATCTCCAAATCCAAACATACTATACTATTAGAGTTAACAATATACTTAACACTTATTTTATTGTCAGTTATTAAAACATATTCTGTATAAATATTAATGTCAAAATTAAAATTTTCTTTAATTAATTTACATTCACATTTTATAGTTTTATATGGAATAAATTTTAAACACATATAATATTCATCATTTTCTCTTATAATTTTTAAAGTATCATTATAATCAACAGTAACTTTGTAATCATTATCAACATACTTTACTACTCTATTATTAATATCTGCATCATAAGTTTTTTTATCATTATTAATAGTTACTGTAATCATAATTCACCTCAACATGTGTAATTATAACATACTTTTATATAAAATGCACTTATATTTTTCCTTATTTTTCTAATAATAATATAAAGGTGAATAAAAATGAAAAAAAGAAGAATATTTTTTGTATTTAATATATTTTTAATAAGTATAGCTATATTTTATTTAGGTATTTATTTATATGCATTAATAAGTCCTAAACTAACAATAAGTAGCGCTAAAAGTTATTATTTTTATGATTCTAACGATAATTTAATTACTGGAACTGATGAATGGATAAGTTATGAAGAACTGGATAAAGATATTATAACTGCAACAGTTGCAATCGAAGATAGACATTTTTTTAAACATCAGGGATTTGATTATTTAAGAATTATAAAAGCTTTTATCAATAATATAAAATCCAGAAGTATGAGTGAAGGTGCTTCTACTATAACACAGCAATATGCTAAAAACTTATATTTAGATTTTGATAAAACAATAGAAAGAAAAATAAATGAAGCTTGGCTTACTGTTAGAATAGAAACACATTATACTAAAGAAGAAATACTAGAAGGATATTTAAATACAATAAACTATGGCGGTATATTTGGAATAGAAAATGCTAGTAAATACTATTTTGGAAAAAGTGCCAAAGACTTAACTTTAGCTGAGGCATCAATGTTAGCAGGAATTCCAAATAGACCAAGTGAATATTCACCTTTCGTAAATTTAGAATCTGCTAAAGAAAGACAATTAATAGTATTAAATTCAATGTTAAGAGATAAATATATTACTTCAGAAGAATTAGAAAAAGCTAAAAATGAAGAATTAGTATTTAATAATACTAAAAATAACAAATTAGCAAGTGTTATGTATTTTGAAGACGCTGTTATAGACGAATTAAAAAAAATAAATAGTATTCCATCATCATTTATTACTACAGGTGGTTTAAAAATATATACAACTCTAGATCCACATGCACAAGAAAGTATTGAAAAAGTAATAGAAAATAGTGTAACAAACGATATACAAGTTGCATCTATTATAATGAAGCCTAATGGTGCTGTTCTAGGACTAGTTGGAGGAACTGATTATGCTAAAAGTCAGTATAATAGAGCAACTAATACTACTAGAAGTGTTGGATCTACTATTAAACCATTTTTATATTATGCTGCCTTAGAAAATAATTTTACAGCTTCAACCACTTTTACAAGTGAAGCAACAACATTTGTATTTTCAGATAATCAAACATATAGTCCTACTAATTTTGCTGATACATATCCAAATAAAGAAATATCAATGGCTGCAGCTATTGCATATTCAGATAATATATATGCTGTTAAAACGCATTTATTTCTAGGAAGTGATGCACTAGTAGAAATGATGAAGAGAGTTGGAATTAATTCTTTAAATAGTATACCTTCACTTGCTTTAGGTAGTGAAGCTATAAGTTTAATTGATATGATGGGGGCATATTCATATTTAGCTAGTGAAGGAAAAAAAGTTGAACCATACTTTATAGAAAAAGTAACCGATATAAGTGGTAATATTTTATATGAACATAAAGATATTGATGAAGTCGTATTAAATAAAAGCTTAACATATATAATAAGCGAATTATTAGCTAATACAACTAATACTAAATTTATAAGTTATACATACCCTACTAGTTATGGAATATCATATAAACTAACTAGAAAATATGCAATTAAAACAGGAACAACGGATTTTGATCATTTATGTTTTGGATACAATAAAGATATAGTTGTTGGAATTTGGTCTGGATATGACGATAATAGAAAAATAACTTCCACTGATACTGTTAATAATAAATCTATGTGGGCTGATATTATAGAATCTTATTTAGGTGATGCTCCTGATTCATGGTTTGATATGCCATCTAATGTAGTCGGTGTACTAGCAGATCCAGTATCCGGTTCTATAGCTACTAATGATAATAAAAATGCTACTATACTTTATTATATAAAAGGTACAGAGCCATCTAAAGACTATAATTTTGATGATGCAATACCTACCATTAAGGTTGACTAATATTTTACAAACAGAATTTGATTAAAATTTGTATTCATGATATAATCTTTTTAGAATAAGAAAGAGGTATTTATATGAACGAAAATAATAATCAAAATAATATAAAACTACAATATGTAAATCCATTAAATCCAAATGAAATATTAAAGGAAAGTACTGTAAATAAAGAAGAAAATGTTAGTAATGTTAAAGTTAATACTGAACCTAATATGAATAATGAAATTAAAACTAACAATGAAAAAATTAATGAAAATAATAGTTCTGATAATACAAATACTAGAAAAACAGTTGTATTTAAAAATAATAAAAAGTTAAAATTAATTGTTATAATTGCTATTCTTTTGATTTTTGTAGTTATATTAGTTAGTATAATAATTTTTCCTAAATTAAATAAACCAACTACACCTGATATTCCATCTGGTAATGATACTAACATAAATAAAACAATTACATTAAATGATATTATTTCAAATGTAAATGATAATATTTATTATAAATTACTTTCAAATAATTACACAGTTACAGTTACAAGTTCAGATAACTTAATATTATTTAATTTAAGTAATGAATTTACAAATAAGCAAATAACATTTAATTTAGATGGTAGAAATCTTACTACTACAATAAATAAATTAGAAGATTATCAAGACAATTTATATGCATTATATATTGTACTAGATGGTATTGGAATATTTAATGGACATGGTATTAATGAAACATCTAACTATTTATCTGCTGTTCAAAATAATCTACAATTTAATACTATAGGAATTACTACATTTGATAATTCTGATACATATGATATAACTATTAATATTGATACTAATTTTGATGTATCACAAATAAAATCATTATATATAAATTCAAATGAATTAAGTACTGTTGATTTAAATAATTTATATTTTAAAAAAGGAGATATAATATTATATAGTACCCCTAATGATATAACTTATAACTTTATAGTTGGTGAAAGAAATAACCTATCAAATGCTACTTACAATACAATTACTAGTATTATAGAAAAATTATATCCAGAAGAAGTAAACGATTTTAAAACTAAATTTACTACTCTTTCAACTATTTCTTTTGATAAATATAAAATAACTTTAGATCCAGTATTTGATGGATTAACAGAATATAAAAATAATTATAAATTTATACTTATAGAAATAACAAAATAACTCAAGAAATTCTTGAGTTATTTTTTAAACTTGCTTTAGTTATAGAGGAAGATCCATACTTTTTCTTTATTGAATCTATAACATTATCTATTTTATCATCCACTAAATTATCAAATAAAGAACCCTGATAGTTTATATTATTAGTTAATTTATCTAATCTAATACCAATTAATCTAACTATATCATCATTCCACATTTCTTCTAGTATTTCCTTAGAATATTTATATATTAAATCATCAGAATTAATTGGATTAGATAATTTTTTTTGATGAGTTCTTCTTTTAAAATAATTATCTTTAATAATTACACATAAAACAGTTGCATATTTGTTTTGACTTCTAAGTCTAGGCCCTACCATATTTGATAATTTCATTAAATATTTATATAAATCTTCTATATTATCTATATCCGTTTGGAGTGTTATTTCATTACTAATACCCTTAGGAACAAATAAAGAACTATCTACTATACTCTCATCTAATCCACGCGCCATATTTATATAATTATTAGCTTGATTTTTAAAATGTTTATATAAAATATTTATATCAAAATTAGCTAAATCCCCTATCGTTTTAATACCAAGTGCTTCTAATTTAGGTGCTGTTTTTTTACCTATTCCAAATAAATCACCTATAGGAAGTGGATACATTTTTTCTTCTATCTCATTTTTATATAATGTATGTATTTTATTAGGTTTAGAAAAATCACTTGCCATCTTAGCACATAATTTATTATTAGCTATACCTATATTTACTGTAAATCCTAATGTATCATATATCTCTTTTTGTATTTTTTTAGCAAATTCTATTTCATCACCATATAATCTTTTTACCTTGCCATAATCTAGGTAACATTCATCTATTGATGCTATTTCTATATCAGGAGTATATTTACTTAATAAATTAAATAATGAATTGCTCATTTTTTGATAAAATTCGTAGTTTGGTGGATATACTTTTAAGTTAGGACATTTCTTTTTAGCAGAATATAATGTTTCAGATGTATATATACCTAATTTTTTACATAAATTAGATTTGGCTAAAACTATACCTTTTCTAAGTTTTGGATCCCCACCTATTACAGCATATGAATCTCTTATATCATATTTATATCCATTTTGTAATAAATAAACTGCAGTCCAAGATAAAAAAGCATTATTAACATCTATATGAAATATTATTCTATCCATACTCTTCACCACAATTTAATTATATAAGAAAAATATATTTTAGTAAATAAAAACACGAATGTTTTTTCGTGTTTTTAAAATTAATCTGGCCTTCCGTCGCAATTGCTATCTTTAGCAATACATTCGTTCGTTGCAGAATATGAAGCACATTCCTTTCTTGTCATATATCTATCTAATGCTGCTACTGTGCATCCATATCCACCTATATTGTCAAAATATTGCCAATTTCCGCCAAGGCCTTTGCATCCTTCTTCTGTATTTGCCCATCCTTTACATTGACATCCCCAATCATCATATCCACTCATATGTAATATATCTACTTCACATACTTGACATGAATGTGTATTACAACTTTGAGTACCTGTCACAACTTGTTCTTGGCTACAATACTGACCTGTATAATTACTATAATATGTTCTTGTTACTGTTTTGTTTTGTGTTCCACCACCACAATCAGCTGAACAAGATCCCCATGATTCATTTGTATCTACATATCTTGTTGATGAACAAAAATTTCTTACAATTTTTACATTAAACATATCACTTGCTGAACCTCTATTACCAGCTTTATCTACAGCTCTTATATAGAAATTCCACTGTCCTTCCCAACTTATAACATATGTAAATAAATTAGAGTTTAACCAACTACTTTGCCAATTTGGAATTCTTCCCCAGTTAATTCCATCGTGTGAATATTCAAAATAATCTAATCCTGAAATTTCATCTGTTGCCGATACATAATGTATTACGTCTTTATTAGTCCAACTTCCACTTATATAAGAAGTTGATGTTGTTCCATCAAAAAGTCCTACTGCTGTTTTAGATGGAGCTTCTGTATCCATATGTATATGTTGACCACCTGTCCAACCTGATACATTTCCTGCTATATCGATAACAGCAAATTTTTGGTTACAATTACTAAATCCATTCCATGGAGTCCATATTGCAGTTGTAGAAGTCGTTATTCCTATATCAAAATCACTATTTCCATCACTATTACCATCTGATAAAAATCTATCTATTCCTGATAATGAATCACTTGATTCTAACTTTATTTCATAATTATTCTTCCATGAATGTGTATTACTTCCTCCAAGATATGTAATATTTGGGATTGTTGGAGCTATTGTATCAA
>CAKPNP010000015.1 GCA_934169415.1 uncultured Bacilli bacterium | reverse complement strand
AATTATAACTTAACATTATCAAGTAGTGATAATATAGGTGTAAGTTATTATCAAATAGATGTAGATGGAAATGGAACAGCAGATAGAAATATTAATTCAAATTGGATACCAGAAAATGGATTTCATTCACATAATGTAAGATTTAGAGCTGTTGATTACGTAGGAAATGTATCTGCATGGACAAGTAATCAACATATACATATGGATACAACAACGCCAACAATTACATTAGCCGATTTGCCAACTATAATAAATTATAAAGATAATTATAAATTACCATCTAGTTATTCCTTTGGTGCTGGAGGTGGAAGCGTTTCATGTACAATTAATGGCACAAGTGTAACTAATACGTCAGTTTTAAGACCAGCCGCATATCCTGTGTATTGCACTGCAACGTCTTCTTCTGGCTTAAGTACTACAATAAGGAAAGATATTCAGGTAAAACCAGTTATAGATTTATCTGGAATACCAGACGATTTTTATTCAGGTGCTTCATACAGCATTCCAACAGCTGTTAATTATGGTGATCACGGTGGAAGCACGGTATGTAAAATAAATGGAACAGTTGTAACAAATACTAATATATTAACAGGTGGAACAACCTACTGGATAGAATGTACAGCTACTACAGCTCAAGGGGTTGTTAATTCAACAAAAAGAATTATTACTGTAAGACCTTCAATTGACTTATCTGGAATACCAGCTTCATTTAAAGCCGGATCATCTTATAGTATACCAAGTCAGCCAGTTAATTATGGTGTTCAAGGTGGAAGCACGGTATGTAAAATAAATGGAACAGTTGTAACGAATACTAATATATTAACAGGCGGAAGTAATTACGTAATAAATTGTACTGCAGTATCTAATTATAAAAATATAACAGGAACAGCATCTAAAACTATATATGTTTATAATTAATAAATAAGAACTATCACTTGATAGTTTTTATTTATGTGCATACGTTTGCAATACTTTATTTTTGTTGTATACCTAAATAGGTAATAATATGAATTTATCTAATATAAATATAGAAAAAGAATTACAAATTGTTTTTATGGGAATACCTAGTTTTGCAGTATCTATCCTAGAAGTTTTAATTGATAATTATAAAGTTAGAGCAGTTGTAACTCAACCAGATAGAAAAGGTAATCGTGGTGAAATTGAATATTCTCCAGTAAAAAAACTTTAAAAAATACGATTTTAACTTTGCAACCAGAACGTATTAAAGATGGGTATGAGGAAATTATTGATTTATATCCTGATTTAATAATAACTTGTGCATACGGACAAATATTACCTAAGAAATTACTTGATGCACCAAGACTTGGTTGTATTAATGTACATGCATCATTACTACCTAAATTAAAAGGTGAGCTCCTATATATAGCAATAATAAATGGTAATAAAAAACTGATAAATAGAAATGATTCTAAATATCAGTTTTTATTTTATCTAGTCAATTTATAAGCATACAAATGTATCTGGTAAGCATCTTAAACAGCAACAACAATTTAAATTCATTGTAAAAAATGAGTTAGTTGCTACATAAGGATTTGTATCTGTTTCATCAGTATTATTTGCTAATACTCTAAATGTAGCACAGCAACCGTCTATTTTTTCAACTCTAAATACGCTTGAACAAGTAACATCTTCCTCACCACATACTACATTTTCACGAGTTGTTGGCATGCTCCAAGGTGTACCGTTACTACCGCAAGTATATAACATTACTGGTCTAGTATTACAATTTAAAACTGTAGCACCACAACCTAGAAAACCACGGTCACATGTTTCTAGACAAGCATCATTACAATTAGCATTCTGTTGTAAGATATTTATAACTGTAAGTATTTCTTGTATGCATTTGCATGACTCAGAATTTGTATTATTACACATATAATCCACCCTTTCATTATTTCTACTATAGCATATTCCTTGTATTTAAAATGGTGTGAATTAATAACCCAATTTATTGAAAAATAAAATAAAATAATATATAATTAATAATAGGTGATAAAATGAAAAGACTATTTATAATGCTTATTATTCTTTTAGTATTACTTTGTGGATTACAAACTATGTTTAATTTTTTAAATAATGGCGTAACAGGAGAATATAAAATATTATCTGATAATATAGAATTTATTATAAATGAATCGTCTAATTACAAAGAAAATAACTATACATTTTCTATCAAGGCAGATTTAAATGTATTTAATTTTCAAACTAATTATAATTTTAATAAAAGTTCTAATGTAATAAAAGATATAAAGTATTACAAAAGTGATAAATATGAATGTATTTTACCCATTTATAAAGATGATATTATTATAAATGATATGATGTGTATTAATAATGATGTTATTTATTATTACCACGATATTGTTTCAAAAGATGAAAATTTAGATGCATTTATTTCTAAAATAAATAATTATGATATAAATAAATTTGTAGATAAGGAAGAATATACAACTATAGAAGGATTAGATATTTATAAAAATAACTTAATTTCTAATCATTATATAGGATTATCAAACTATAAAGGTATATATGATATAAGTAGTAATTTTAACTCAGTAGTATATAATATAAGTTTATTTAAAAATGATGTTTATAATCAAAAATTAGGAGTTTTTGTTGATAAATATTATATAGTTGCTGATTACGATAAAGAATATGAAACTAATGAATTTAATTTAGTTGATTTAGTTAATTTAAAAACTGATAAGATCACTACTGATACAGCAATTACATTTGATAGTTTTATACAAGGAGTAGTTGATAATAAAGCATATTTATATGATTTAGATAGAAAATTACAATATGAAATTAATCCTAATAACAAAACAATCATAAAAAACAGTACTATAAAATATTATAATAATGGTGCTTGGAATACTATAAACGCAAATGATGCTAAAGATAATAAATTTATATATAATGAAATTAATTATCAAGATAGTGAATATGAAAGAATTGATAGAGTAGGAGTAGAAGTAGGATATTATTATTTGTATAAAAATAATGGACACGGATATGATGTTTACTCAATTAATTTAAATGATAATAGTGGTTTAACTTATCTTTTTGAAACTGGTTCTATAGATAATATATTCTATATAGATAATTATGTATATTATATAAATGATAATACTATTAAAGTATATAATAGAAATTTTGGCGTTAAAAATTTAATTAAATATAAAGAATTAGAATTTAATAAAAATATAATTTTAAATGTATATTCAAAATAGGAGGTTATATGAAAGCATTGGTACTATCTGGTGGAGGAGCAAAAGGTGCATATCAAATGGGTGTTTTTAAAGCCTTAAAAAAATTACATAAAAAATATGACATAGTAACAGGTACTTCAATAGGCGCGATAAATGGTATGATGTATGCCCAAAATAATTATTATAAATGTTTAGAATTATGGAAAACCATTGATTTTTCAAAAATATATGATGATTTTGTAGTTAATGAGCCTTCCGATATAGTAAAAAATTATGCTAATAAAATATTAATGGGTGGAGTCGACACAAAAAAAATACAAAAAATTGTATATGACAATTATAATCCTACTAGAATGTATAATTCTAAAATGACTTTTGGTGTTGTTACATATAATGTTACTAATAAAGAAGTAGTATATGCAACTAATAAAAATACAAATCCTAAAAAGTTAGCAGAATACGTTATGGCTTCTGCTACATGTTATCCTGTTTTTAAACCAACTAAAGTTAATGGTGAAACATTTATAGATGGTGGAATCTATGACAATTTGCCAATCAATTTAGCTATCGATCTTGGTGCTACTGATATATTAGCTGTCGACTTAGAAGCTGTTGGTATAGTAAAAAAAGTGAAAAATCAAAATATAAATATAAAATACATTAGACCAAGAAATAAGATAAATTCATTTTTAGTTTTTGAAACTAATGCTTTAAATAGAACAATCAAACTAGGTTATAATGATACTATGAAAAGTTTTAATAAACTAGATGGAAATTTATATACGTTTAAACGTAATACAATATTAAAATTTTATAAGAATTATAAAGATAAATTTAATTTAATAGCTAAAAACAATAATATCAATATTGTTTTAGATAATGAATCTGATGTGTTAAAAATTATAGAAGATACATTTTCAGTGTTTGAAGTAAAAGAAGAAAATATATATACTTATAAAGATACTAAAAAAAATATAATTAATTCTATAAATAATACAATATCTGATACATATAACTATGAATTATTAAAAAGTATATTTGATAAGAAAAAAATTATAAAATCAATATATACAAATTTAAAAAACAATGATAAAATAAATAGTTATATTTTTAATTTATTTAATAAAGAACTTACAGTAGCTTTATTTATTTATACAATTATGGGGTGATTTATGAAAACTATTTTAACAGGTCTAAGACCAACAGGTAATCTTCATTTAGGACATTATTTTGGTACAGTAAAAAATTGGGTTAGATTGCAAGATGAATATAACACATTTATAGAAATAGCAGATGTTCAAGCTTTAACTGATAATTTTGATAATCCAGATAAGGTAAGAAAAAATGTAAGAGAAGTTACGATAGATTTGTTATCTTGTGGAATAAAAGAGAATACTACAATCTTTATTCAATCAATGATACCAGAAATAGCAGAACTTACAGTATATTATTCCAATTTAGTAACTATTTCAAGATTATATAGAAATCCTACTATAAAAACAGAAATTAAACAAAAAAGAAATTTATTTGGTGAAAATGGAGAATCAGTTACATATGGTTTTTTAGGTTATCCAGTTAGTCAAGCTGCGGATATTACTTGTTTTAAAGGAGAAGTAATACCAGTAGGTGAAGACCAAGCACCATTAATAGAACAATGTAGAGAAATAGTTAAAAAGTTTAATTCTATATATGGTGATACATTAATACTCCCTAGTCAACTTTTAACTAAAACATCAAGAATTAAAGGTCTAGATGGTAATGAAAAAATGGGAAAAAGTTTAGGAAATGCTATATTTTTAACTGATGATACTGATACTATAACAAAAAAAGTTATGTCAAGTGTTACAGATCCTAATAAAATAAGAAAAGATGATAAGGCAAATCCAGATGTATGTATGGTTTATTATTATCATAAATTACTTTCTAATCCTAACTTAGAAACTGTAGAAAGTGAATGTAGAAATGGTTGCCGTGGATGCGTTAACTGTAAAAAAGAATTAATTAGTAGAATGGAAGCGTTTTTAAATCCTATAAGAGAAAAAAGAAAATATTATATGGAAAATCCAGAAATAGTTGATAAAGTACTTATATCTGGAACTTCAAAAGCTAAATTAGTAGCAGAGGATACTATGAAAGAAGTTAAAAAAAGCATAAAAATTGATTACTTTGAATAAAATTTCTATATAGGAGGAATATGATAAAACTTATAATTAAAGGTTTTATAATAGGTATTGGTAAAATTATACCTGGAGTAAGTGGTGCGTTACTTGCTATATCGCTTGGGGTGTACGAAAAAGCATTAGACTCAATGGCTACTTTTTTTAAAAATCCTATTAAAAATTTTAATTTTTTGTTTCCACTTTTAATAGGAGCAGTTTTATCAATTTCATTAACAAGTAAATTTTTAATTTATTTATTAAATAATTATTATCAAATTGTTATGTTATTATTTATTGGTTTAATACTTGGTAGTATAATTCCAATATTTAAAGAGGTAGATTTTAAAAATAAAAAATCTTATATTTCATTAATTTTAAGTTTTAGTTTAGTTATGTTATTATCTTTAAAATTTAATAATGTATTTAATATTGAAGTTAATAATATAATTATAAAATATTTTATGTATTTTATAATTGGAGTAATTGATGCTATAACAATGATTATACCTGGAATATCTGGTACAGCAGTTTTAGTGATATTAGGTTTATACGAAATGTTACTTAGCTTACTTGCATCATTAAACAGTATAAAAGAAATCCTTAATAATTTAAATATATTAATACCATATTTTTTATCTATAATAGTTACAGTAATTTTATTATCTAAATTAATGAATTATTTATTTAAAAATAAAAGAAGTTTAATGTATTCATCTATACTTGGATTTTCTTTATCTTCAGTATTTGTTTTATTAATAAAATTATTGCAAAATAAAGTTAAGTTATATTATTTTATATTTTTTATAATAGGTTTTATAGTATCAATTAAACTAGAAAAAAAATCATAATTGTAAGGTGAGGTATACATGGAAGTAAAATATTATGGAGATACAATAGAAAAAAATAAGAAGTCCATATCATTATGTGGACCAACTCCTAGAAATAATAAAATAACTAGTTGGAGAAAAGAAGCTATAAATATATTACAAAAAATTGGTTATGATGGTATTGTATATATTCCAGAACTAAGAGACAAAAATCCTGCATTTAAAACAAAACAAGAACAATTATTTTGGGAAAGAGAGTGTTATATTAATTCAAATGTAATACTATTTTGGGTACCGAGAAAATTTCCATCAATGTTAGGTTTAACTACAAATGTCGAATTTGGTTATTGGTTAAAAAGTAGAAAATGTATATATGGTAGACCTGATAATGCATATAGAACAGATTATTTAGATTGGTTATATAATTTAGAGTATAATAAAAAACCAATAAATTCATTAGAAAAACTATTAGAACAAGCTGTAAAGATGAGTGAGGAAAATGGAGTATGAAAAATATATTAATATTCGGAATATGTAGAACTGGGAAATCTACGTTTTCAAAAATGATTCAAAAAGAATTTACAAATTATCAGATTATAGAAGTGGATACAATTATATCAGCTCTACAAAAAACTATTCCAAATATTCCAATTGGATTTATTCACGATAATTTAAAGGAAAATAAGTTGCCTGAATTCTTGAATTTATTTATACAAAAGAACATTAATAAAAATGGTAAAGAACTAGGTTTTATTATAAATGGCGATTCTATTATGCCAGATGATTTATTTAAATATTTTGATTTAAAAAATACAATTGTTTATTATTTTGTAACCGAAAAATTATCCCCTAATCAAATTTTAGAAAATTGCCGAAAACATGATTTAAGTGAAGAATGGACCACTAGAAGGACTGATGAGGAATTATTAAATCATTTTAAATTTTATAAAAAAATAGAAAATAAAATTATAGATGATTGTAAAAAATATAATATAAAATGTATTGATACGTCTGAAAACAGAAAAATAATTTTAAATGAATTATTGGAAGATTTAAAAAAAGAATTAAATTCTGATATGATTTAAACTAAATTTTTCTTATAATAATTTATAAAAAAAATAGAATATTTTCTATTTTTTTCTTATTCTAGCTATTATATATATAATAAGTGGTATTAAAAATAACACGATAACTCTTACATATTTATAAGTTTTACCAAGAAAGTCATATGCTATAGTATTATTTTTAAATATTATTGTGGATAAATATACTATTGCTATACAAATGATTAGTAATATTATTTTATCAAATTTTTTATTTACATTGAATGTTTGTTCAATAGCATTTTTTGTAAAATATACAAATACCATTAATCCAATAGCTAAATCAAATAAAAATTGAAATGATAAAATAGATTCGACTCTTTGAAAGAAATTAGCAATATTTATAGTTTTTAATATATGAAATTCTGAATATTGATATAAATTAGCTAAAGGATATCCAAAAATAGTTATAATAAAAAGCATTACCGTAAACATAGAAATAATATTAAAAATATAAAATTTAAATAAAGATTTACTTAATTTACCATTTTCGTTAATATTATCTTTAGGAATTATTAAAAGCGGATATATAGCTAATACACAATATGAAATTTCAATTAATGCACCATCTAATATTGGATTAATACCAAATTCGAACATTGGGAATAAATTATCTAATTTAACTTTACCTACTAAAGATACAAAAGAAATTAAATAAATTACAATACTCATTAGGAATAATACAACAGAGGTCCTACCTATAGTTTTTAATCCTTTACTTACTGTATATATAATTGGTATCATAAAGAGTATTGAAATAACTAAGACGGGAGTTTTAAATAAAAACTGTGAATTTATGAAATTAGATAAATTCCAAAGTACAATACTTGCATGAAATAATATAGATGCTATAAATATTATATTTATTATAGTACCGATTACTTTTCCACAGTATTTTTTAGTTAATTGTATAATTGATAAAGAAGGTTCTATATTTAATAAAGCATTAAATAATATCATTGGAATAAAACCTATTATAAAAGCAATTATTATACTTATCCAACTATCTTGTTTAGCTAAAAATATTATATTATGAATAGCTATACCAGTATAAAAACACCTAGTTAAAAAATAAGTTAAAATAGAAAATTCATTTTTTTTAATTGTTTCCATTAATTCACCTCAATTATATCTTCTATAGAACCTTTAGTTTTTAAATCAAGATCAACAACTATTTCAACTTCAATATCATTTAACATTTCACTTTCCCATTTGTCTTCAATACTTTTCCATAATTTAGGATTTTTTTTATACACTAAATTTCCAAAACTAAAAATATCGGTTTTATTTTCTTTAGAATAATTAATAGCCTCATTTACAAGATGTTTTATTTCTTCTTCACTATTCTTTTTAATTTCATCTATTACTTTTACATCAGTAATAGAAACATTTCCACTAACTTCAGCAATAGAACCTTCAGTTTTAATATTTATTTTAAATTTAGGTATATTATTTTTTATTACAACACTTTTACTTACTTTAGCTTCATTTAATTCAATCACTATATTTTCGTTATCATATTTAGTATGTATTAATGTAGTTCTAACTTTATTGTTTGCAATATTTATACCTTTACTTTGTTCTTTATTACTTATACCAACTAAATTAAATCCATTAAAGATAGACATCATTCCTAATTTTAAGTATGTACTAGGTTCTATTTGTTCTATATTATCTTCTTTATTTCCTATTTCAGTATTACCTATTATTTCTATAGTTGGTAGTAATGGATTAGAACCTTCTTCTATTATTCCTTTTATAAATTCATTAAATGTAACAGTATAAGTATATCCCTGTAATTTATCTGTAATTTCTAAATTCTTAGATATATTTTGTGATGGAAAAGTTTCAAGTGGAGTTGTAACATCAAATACATCACTAGCTTTACAATTAGAAGCTAAAACAAGATAAAATTCATTTCTAGTTTGAGGATATCTAAAGAAAAAATCTATAACTTCACTAGTTTTAGTTTTAGCAACTTCACTAGATAAGACAAGTACTTCAATATGACTTACATATATTTGTTTTGATATTGCCGTAGATGCATCCTTTAATGCACTAAAAATAGTTTTTCCAGTTCCTTTATATACTGCTGCTTTAGCACTATTTCCTTCCTCTTTTGAACCTTTTTTTTGTGAATTTGATATTAATATAGTAAGTTCATATTCGTCGTCTTTAATATCGATTGCAAACCCTGTAGCAATAGCTAAATTATTTAATTCATTATAGTTATAACAACCAGTTAAAGAAAAAATAAGTAATAATAATATTATTTTTTTCATTCGTCCACCTCTAGTTTAATTTTATTTTTTTGAGTTAAATAATTTGGTCTTTCTTTTATTTTTTTTCTTGGAAGTCTAATGACTTCCCATCCCCAGTCTTTTAATTTTAAAGGAGCTATAGGTTCCATATATGGAGTAGACAAGACTTCTATACTAGATAATTTAGCAATAAATAATACTAAAGCAATAAAAATACCAACAAGACCAAATATACAACCAAAAATCATAAAAATAATTCGCCATATTCTTATTGAATTTATAATGTCAGGATCACTAAATGCCATACCAGATACTGCTGAAAGTGATATTATTATAACAACTATAGGAGATATAATACCTGCTGAAACAGCTGCATCACCTAAAATTAGGGCTCCTACTATACTAATAGATGCTCCCATTATTTGAGGTTTTCTAGTATCAGCTTCTCTAAGTATTTCATATGATGTAATCATTATTAAAACCTCAATTACAGTAGGAAATGGTACACCTTCTTTTTGTATTGCAAAGGATATTAATAATAAGTTAGGTAAAACCTCCATATTATAATTCATAACAGCAATATAAATTCCTGGAGTCATAATAGCTATTGTAAAAGCTAAATATCTTAAAATTCTCGTAAAAGATGCATTAAATGGTTTTGAATATGAATCTTCTGAAGATTGGAAAAAATCAGCTAGTACACTTGGAACTAACAAAACATATGGACTATTTTCAACTATAAGTGCTATTTTACCATTTAAAAGTGATATACAAACTGTATCGGGTCTTTCAGTTGATATTATTTGTGGTAGTATAGATGGTGTATTTTCTATTACTAATTCTCTTAAATAACTTGAATCAATAATTCCATCTATATCAATTTTATTTAATCTATCTAGCAATTTTTTTACCTTTTTGTTATCAGCAATATCTTTAATATAAGCTATTGAAACTTTAGTTTTTGTTCTTCTTCCTACCTTAGTTTCTTTAAAAGTAAGGTTAGGATCTTTTATTCTTTTTCTTATTAATCCTATATTAGTTTGATAGTTTTCTATAAAAGAATCTTTAGGTCCTTTAAGTACTGGTTCACTACTGGATTCGTTTATTGATCTATCTAGATTTGCTTTAGTTTCAATTGCAATAACCTTTTCATATTTATCTATTAATATACAAGTAAAACCACTAGCTAAATAATAAAATAAATCATTATAATTATCTACAGTTTTAAGCTTACTGTTTGGAATAGTATTTTCTAAATATTTAAACATGTCATTAAATATATTTTTTTTACTTCTAACTTCCATTGATAATGTTTTTCCTATATAATCTGATATTTTATCATCACTACTAGTACTTTCTAAGAATATATAAGCCAGGTTAGTGTTATTAAGTTTAATTTTATGAATTGATATATCGCAACTATTAGAATTCATTTCATTAATTTTATTTATTTTAATTTCTAAATCCTTATCCAATGTAATCACCTACTATTTAGTAGTATGAGTAATATTTAAAAAAAAATAAGAATTTTTTAAATAATTATTATGTATATTAACGTAAAGTAGAAATTGAAATAATTTAAAATATTTGATATATTTAAACTAGGAGTGATTATAATGTATGAATTTGAAAAAGATTTAATGCTTGGAGAAACTATATTATATAAGGGAAAACCAGTTCCAGGTAAAGTTAAAAAAATGTAGGTGGACTTTTAGTATTTGTTATACTTTGTATATTATTTCTGGTTCTTTTGGTGTGGTCAGTAGTAAATAATGTTGGAGATGGTGCTAATATAATGAATGCTATACCTTTCTTTTTAGTTTTAATTTTTATGTGTGGAATTGGTATTTATCAAATTATATATAATATATTTTTAAAAAATAATAAAATAAAAGATGAGTATTACTGTATTACTAATTTAAGAGTTATGAAATATGATCAAAAGAAAAATGAATTAGTGTCTGGTCATATAGAAAATTATGATTTAGTTTTCATAGACAATAAAAAGGGAAAATATGGGGATTTATGTATGCAGAAAGATATGTCTAAACAGGAGTTAACCATGGAAACTATTATGCAACAAGATCCAGAAGATGTTAGGTATATTTTCTTTAGTTCTATAGAAAATCCGGAACATGTAAAAGAAATTTTTAAAGGAGCCGCTAAAAAATTAGAAAAAGATATAGAAGACATTACTGAATAAATGCGTTTATTATTTTGAATAATAATGTTATAACGAAAAATATGAAGGATATGAAAATGGAATTAAGAGATTTATATAATTCAAAAAGAATATTGACTGGTGAAGTGATAGAAAAAGGACAAGACGTACCATCAGGAAGATATTATATAACTGTAGTTGTATTTATAGAAAATGGTAACGGTGAATTTTTATTACAAAAAAGAGTGTTGAGAAAAGATGGCAGATGGGCTACAACAGGAGGTCATCCAGTATCAGGTGAAAGTAGTTTAGAAGGTATTGTAACAGAAATCAAGGAAGAATTAGGACAAAGTGTTAATCAAAATGAATTAACATTATTTAAAACAATAATGACAGAAGATGATTTCGTTGATTTGTATTATATGAAAAAAAATATTAATATAAATGATATCATACTTCAAGAAGAAGAGGTAGAAGATATAAAATGGGCAACAAGAGAAGAAATAGAACAATTGATAGAAGATGATAAATTTTCAAAAAGTCATGAAGAGTTTTATAGATATTGCTTGGAATTTTTAGAAAAATAAATTCTTTTCAAATGGTGTCGTGCTTGATAAATGTAATAATTAGTTAAGGATGATTCATACTTTTAAAGGATTAACAAATCTTTTATACCATATACATTGATTAAATAAATATCTGATTAAAAAGACAAAAATTGACTTTTTTTTATATTTTGTATTTTATAAAAGACAAAATTGGCAATACAACTTTTGACTGTTATAATTTATTTGATTGAAAAGGTGATAAAATGATTAAGAGAGAAAAATATTTAAGTGAATTAAGACCTTTTTATGATGAAGATTTAATAAAAGTTATTACAAATAATGGAAGAATTAAATAGTAAAATAGATATGGAACATATAATTTATATTAATTTTTAAAATGTTGAATATTCATTTATTAAAAATTGTATGGATTTAAATAATTATATAAAAGAGAAAATAGATTAAAACAAATATTTAATTTGTTTTTTTTGTCGATAAAAATAAGTTATTTATAATATTTTACCATAGTAAATTTAATTAGGTGATATTAATGAATGGACTAACAGATAAAGAAGTATTAAAGTCAAGAAAAAAACATGGTGAAAATATAATTACTCAAAGTAAAAAAAACAGTTTTTTTAAAGAATACATAATCACACTATCAGATCCAATTATTAGAATATTATTAATAGCACTTGCTATTAAAACTATATTTTTAATTAAGCAATTTGATTTTTTTGAAACCGTAGGAATAGTTATAGCTATATTTTTAGCTTCATTTATATCGACAATATCAGAATATGGAAGTGAAAAGGCATTTGAAAAATTACAAGAAGAATCATCAAAAATAAAATGTAGAGTTAAAAGAAATAATAAAATAGTTGAAATACCTATAGAAGAAGTTGTTGTAGGTGATATTGTAATGCTTAATAGTGGTGATAGAATTCCTGCAGATGGCATTATAATAAGTGGAAGTATTGATGTTGATGAATCTAGTATAACGGGTGAGGCAAAAGAGGTTTTAAAAGATACAATTAATAAAAATTTATTTAGAGGAACTGTAGTTTTATCAAAAGAAGCCATAATGCTTACTAAGAGTGTTGGTAATAATACTTTTTATGGTAGTATTTCAAAAGAATTACAAGAAAAAAATCCAGAAAGTCCTCTTAAAATAAGATTAAGACATTTAGCTAAAATAATAAGTAGAATAGGTTATATTGGAGCAGCATTAGTTTTTATTTCATATATGTTTTCAAAAATAGTAATAGAAAATAATTTTAATATGAATTTAATTATGGCTACTGTTACTAATATGCCTATTATGTTAGGTTATATACTATATGGACTTACGTTATGTGTAACAATAATAGTTGTAGCAGTTCCAGAAGGTTTACCAATGATGATTACACTGGTATTATCTAGTAATATGAAAAGAATGCTTAAGGATAATGTTTTAGTAAGAAAATTAACAGGGATAGAAACTGCTGGAAGCTTAAATATTTTATTTAGTGATAAGACGGGAACTATAACAAAAGGAAAATTAGAAGTAATATCATTTTATGATGGTAATTTAAAAGGTTATAATAATTTTAGTTCTATTAACAATGATATAATTAAATTATCTTTTATAGCTTCTAATCCTGCAATACTATCTAACGATAAAATAATAGGTGGGAATATAACAGATAAAGCATTATTAAAGTTTGCTTATCCTAATAATTATAAATATGATGTACTAGAAACAACTCCATTTAATAGTAAAGATAAGTATTCCACAGCTAAAATAAAATATAATAGTGATACTTTATTTTTAGTAAAAGGAGCTCCAGAAATAATTTTAGATAAATGTGATTTTTATTTATGTAATGGAGAAAAAAGATATTTAAATAAAAAAGTAATTTTAAATGATTTTATAAATAAAACTACTTTAACTGGTGCTAGATTATTAGCTATAGCATATTCAAATAAAGATTTTAATGGTCTAACTTTTCTTGGATTTATTGTATTAAAAGATGAGATAAGAAAAGAAGCTATAGAAGGAATAAAATTAGTTAAAAAAGCTGGAATACAAACAGTTATGGTAACTGGAGATAATAAAAATACTGCTTTGGCTATAGCAAGGGAGGCAGGATTATATAAAGATAATGATTTAATTATTACAAGTGAAGAAATGAAGAATATGTCAGATGATTACTTAAAGAAAAATTTATCTAGATTAAAAGTTGTAGCACGTGCAATTCCAACTGATAAAAGTAGATTAGTTAGAATTAGTCAAGAGCTTAATTTAGTAGTTGGTATGACTGGGGATGGTGTAAATGATGCACCGGCATTAAAAAAAGCTGATATAGGATTTGCTATGGGAAGTGGAACAGAAGTTGCTAAAGAGGCAAGTGAAATAGTATTATTAGATGATAATTTCTTGTCTATTGCTAAAGCTATATTATATGGAAGAACAATATTTAAAAGTATAAGAAAATTTATAATATTTCAGTTAACAGTAAATATATGTGCAGTAAGTTTATCTATTATAGGACCATTTATAGGAATAGAAACACCAGTTACAGTAATTCAAATGTTATGGATAAATATGGTTATGGATACACTAGCAGCTTTAGCATTTTCATTTGAGCCACCATTACTTGAATATATGGAAGAAAAACCTAAAAAAAGAGATGAAGCTATAATAAATAAATATATGTTTCATGAAATATTTTTTACAGGACTTTATTCTACAATATTATGTATACTGTTTTTAAAATTGCCCATGATTTCTAATTTATATAGAAATGATTCTAAATATTTAATGACAGCATTCTTTGGATTATTTATATTTATTGGAATATTTAATAGTTTTAATGCTAGAACACATAGATTAAATTTACTTGCTAATTTATATAAAAATAAAGCTTTTATAGTAGTTATATCTTTTATAGTTATAGTACAAGTTTTACTTATTTATTTTGGTGGAACCTTATTTAGAACATTTGGGCTTAACTTCTTTGAGTTTCAATTTATGATTTTATTAAGTGCTACTGTAATACCTGTTGATTTTTTAAGAAAATATTATTTAAGAAAAAGAGGAGTAATAGGAGGGGTATAAATATAAACAGAAAGTTAATTTTTTCTGTTTTTTAATATTTTTTAAAAAAAGTTTCTCTAAAAAAAAGGATTTTCGAGATTTTTTTCGTATATAACTAATGAGGGGTATTTTTGATAATTATTAGTGAGGTGACTTATATAAGAAAATATCATTTAAAAATAATATAAAATATATTAATAAATTTAAAATAAAAAAATTAAAAGAATATTTATCTTAGCGTTTCTATATATCTAATCATTTATACCTCTCATTTATTTTATTTATATTATAGATATCTTTGACACATTAAAAAAACATGATATAATATTAGCCAATGTGAGGGGATATTGTGGATAAATTAATTTATTTTAAGAAACAAATTTCAAAATATAAAAAATTAAGCATTGCTGAGGCTAAGGAATTACTCATTTTAGCTGATAATACAGCCGATTTAAAATTAAAGGAAAAATATACTAATGAGGTTATTTTAGGAACATTATATAAAGTGTGTAATTTTATTGAGTCTATTGATTTTTTAATTGATAATAAAGAATATGATATGGATGATATTATTCTTACATTCTGTGAAGTTTGGATAAAACATATTAAAAATGGAGAGTTATTAAATGTTGATAGTTTTAGTAGTGTTCTTTTAACGCCTTTTTTAACTGAGGTATCTAATTTAATATTAAATGAGAAAATAGATTATTTAGAAATGTTTCATACTTCAAAAGATAAACTTATTAATTTATTTAAAGATTATATAATATTAAAAAATAATGGAAATAGTGAATTAAATGATTTAATTAATAATTCTCATATAAATAAATATATAATAACAATATTTGATAATATATATGAAAAGTTTGATTTTAGTGATGAAGAAATCTCTAGAAATAAAATATATAGTTTTTTTCAAATACTTATATCAAGTAGATTGAAAGAAAGATTAAATAAAAATTTTGTTGATGAACATATTTATGAAGAAGAGATTATCAATAATAAATTTTACAGTGATTTTAATATTGCGGTAAAAGAAACATTATCTGATTATCACATGGATATTATTAATAAAAGATTTGGCTTTGACGTGAAAGCTAAAACGTTAGAAGAAGTTGCTTCTATTTATGGTGTTACTAAGGAAAATATTAGACAAATAGAAGCCAAGGCATTAAAAAAATTAAGGCATACTCGCAGTATAATTAAATTTAATAAATAGGTACTTGAATATATTAAAAAAACATGTTATTATTTTTATAGTGTTGATGAAGAAGTAGTAATTAAAGTAATTATATATAGAGAAAATGTGGTTGGTGGAAACATTTAATAATCTTTAATGAAGTTGTCTTTTGAACTAAGGGTGATGCGTTATAGTCATTAAAGGTAGTTTAACTACAAATTAAGGTGGTACCACGTAATCACGTCCTTATGTTGGATGTGATTTTTTGTTAGGAGGTTTTTATAAGAATAGTATGGAAAATAAAAATGAAAAAAATAAATACGTAATTTATAATGAAGATGGTAAGGTTATAGTTTTTATATCTAAATCGGATAGGGAATATTATGATATATATATACCAACAGTTATTGTAACTGGTCTTGATGATGTAAATGGCAAATTTCATGCTGATATATTAAATTTATTAGTAGAGCAACAAAATTTATGCTATTTAAAACAATCTATCCATACACAAAATATCTATACAACAATAAATAGAAAATTAAAATCTCAAACATTACAAACATTAAGAAATTATTATTCTTGTTATAAAGAATTTAGTAAACAAGATTATGAAGACATTATAAAATTATGCTATAAAAATAATGTTTTACCACATTTTTTAACAATTGATGAGTTAAAACAATTAATTATATCTTATAATGGACCGTCAATCGGATATAAAATAGATATAAGTATGAATGAATCTTTAGATGAACTACAAAAAAGATTGAGTCTTAAAAAATACTAGGAGGAAATATGTTAGAAAGTAAATATAATCATTTAGAAGTTGAAAAAAATAAATATGAAAATTGGCGTAACAAAGGATATTTTACAAGTGGTGATTTATCTAAAAAGCCATATGCAATAGTTATACCACCACCAAACGTAACAGGTAAATTACATATAGGACATGCCTATAATGTATCTATACAGGATGCAATAATTAGATATAAAAGAATGCAAGGTTATGATTGCCTATGGCTTCCTGGTATGGATCATGCTGCTATAGCAACAGAAGCAAAAGTAGTTAAAAAGTTAAAAGAAGATGGAATAGATAAATATAAATATGGAAGAGAAAACTTTTTAAAAGCATGTTGGGCTTGGACTGATGAGTATTCTAATAATATAAGAAACCAATGGGCTGCTATGGGAATATCAGTAGATTATAATAAAGAAAGATTCACATTAGATGAAGGATTAAATAATGCTGTAACTAAAGTGTTTGTTGATTATTATAATAAAGGACTAATTTATAGAGGAGAAAAAATAATAAACTGGGATCCAGTTGCTAAAACAGCTTTATCTAATGAGGAAGTAATATTTTCGGAAGAAAAGAGTGCTTTTTACCACTTAAAATATATTATTGCTGGAACAAGTGAATTTTTAGATGTTGCAACCACTCGACCTGAAACATTATTTGGGGATACTGCAGTTGCTGTAAATCCTAAAGATGATAGATATAAAAATTTAATTGGTAAAAAAGTAGAACTACCACTTATGAATAAATTAATTCCAATTATTGGTGATGAACATGCTGATATGGAAAAAGGAACTGGTGTAGTTAAAATTACTCCAGCACATGATCCTAATGATTTTGAGGTTGGAAATAGACATAATTTAGAACGTATATGTATAATGAATGATGATGCTACTATGAATGATAATTGTCCTAAAAAATATGTTGGAATGTCAAGAGAAAAGTGTAGAGAAGAATTATTGAAAGATTTAAAAGAAAAAGATTTATTATTAGAAATCGAACCTTTAGTTCATGAAGTTGGGCATTCAGAACGTACAGGTGCTTTAATTGAACCAATGATTAAAAAACAATGGTTTGTTAAAATGAGACCACTAGCAGATAAAGTTTTAGAAAATCAAAAAGATAAAGATAAAAAAGTTAATTTTGTTCCTGAATATTATGAGAAAACTATGAATCATTGGATGGAAATAACATATGATTGGTGTATATCTAGGCAACTTTGGTGGGGACATAGAATACCAGCTTATTATAAAGGTGATGAAATTTATGTAGGTATTAATCCACCTAAAGGTGAAGGTTGGGTTCAAGATGAAGATGTCCTAGATACTTGGTTTTCATCAGCTTTATGGCCTTTTTCAACACTTGGTTGGCCAGAAAAAACAAATGATATGAATAGATATTTTCCAAATGACTGCCTAGTAACTGGGTATGATATTATACCTTTTTGGGTAAATAGAATGACATTCCAATCTTTAGAATTAAATAATGTAAGACCATTTAAAGATGTTGTTATTCATGGACTTGTAAGAGATAAAGATGGAAGAAAAATGTCTAAATCTTTAGGAAATGGTATTGATCCATTTGATATGATAGAAAAATATGGAACTGATGCTTTAAGATATTATTTAAATACTGATTGTTTATTTGGAACTGATTTAAGGTTTGATGAAGTAAAGATGAGTTCTACATGGAATTATATTAATAAAATATGGAACGCTTCAAGATTTGTTTTAATGAATATTGAGAATTTAAAAGAAATTAAACTAGATAATTTAACTGATGAAGATAAGTGGATATTAACTAAATATAATGAAATTGTAAATTCTTCAATTAAACATATGGATAAATATGAATTTAATTTATTTGGTTCTGAAACATATTCATTTATATATGATGACTTCTGTTCAAATTATATTGAATTTGCTAAATTTAACATGAATGATACAACTAAATCTGTATTGTGTTATGTATTAACTGGAATACTTAAATTATTACATCCATTTATGCCATTTGTAACAGAAGAAATATATCAAGAATTACCTATTAAGGATTCAGAATCTATTATGATTAGTAATTATCCACAGTATAATAAAGATTTTAATTATGTCGAATCTTTACAAATTGTAGATGAAAAAATTAATTTTATATCAAAATTTAGAAATGTTAAGCTTGAAAATAGTATTTCTAAGGATGCAAAAGTATTAATAAATACTAGAGATGAAATAATAATTAAAATGCTTAAAATAACTGATAATTTAATCGATGAAGAATTAAATATAACAAATTTTGATGTTAAATCAGGTAAATATGAAGCAAAAATATTTTTTGAAAAAAATATTACTGAAGAGGATTTAGAAAATTTAAGAAAAGAACAGGAGAAACTAATTAGTTCTATAAAAAGAAGAGAAAATTTACTTTCTAATGAAAATTATGTTTCTCGTGCACCTGAAGCTATAGTAAATAAAGAAAGAGAAGATTTAGCTAAGGAAAAATTACAATTAGAAATGATTAATTCAAAATTAAATTAAAATATAAGCAGTTTTTTACATAAGTAGATTACTGCTTTTTTATTGAGTATTTTATTTTTTAATTGACATACTTTCATATTTAGTGTAATATCATTTTGTTGTGTGTTTTATGTTGTATGATTTATGTTTTTAAATTATATGGAGGAAAACACAATGAATAACTTAGACATTTTTTATGTAAAAGATACTAAAGTAATTAAGGAAGATGAACTAAAAGAAAATTTTAAAAAGTTAAAAAAAGGAGATTTAAAAGCAAGAGATATAATAATTAAATCAAATATAAGGCTTGTTAGACATATTGCTAAACAATATAGTACCGAGGGTTATGATTTTGAAGATTTAGTAAGTATCGGTATTATTGGTTTAATTAAAGCAGTTGATACTTTTGATATTGAAAAACAAATAAGATTTTCAACTTATTCAAGTCGCTGTATTAGTAATGAAATATTGATGGGGATAAGAAAAAATAATACGAATAATATCCAAAAAGTTAATATAGAAGATACTTTATCGTGTGATTTTGAAGGAAATGAATTAAAATATTTAGATATACTTGAGGATAAAAATTCTGATTTTGTTACTAAAATTATTGATAATTATCTTTCAAAAGAACTTTTAAATATAATAGATTCATTATCTGAAAAAGAAAAAGAGCTTGTAATGTTATATTTTGGATTTGATGGGAATAGATATAAACAAAAAGAAATAGCTCATATGCTTGGGATAAGTCAATCATATATTTCAAGGATGATTTCAAATATATTAAAAAAAATCAAAATCAGGATTATAAAAGAAGGTTCTTTAGACGATTTTGCAAAAAAATTTACAAGATAAATTAAATATTTAAGTAAATTTTAATTGACTTTTTTGTTTTTTTGGTATAGCATATTTGAAAAAAATATTTATATGGGGTGAAAATATGCGTGATAAATCATCTAATATGTATGATAATAATATTAAAACAATGAGTGAAAAAGAATTAAAAGAAAAATTTTTAGAATTTAAGAGTGGAAATTTAAAAGCAAGAAATGAAATAATTTATGCTAATATAAATTTTGTTAAATATATTATCAAAAGATATACTATTGAGAATTGCGATTTTGAAGATTTAGTAAGTATTGGCACTATAGGCTTGATTAAGGCTGTTGATACTTATGATATTGAAAAACAAATTCAATTTTCAACTTATGCAGCACGTTGTATTAACAATGAAATATTGATGAATATCAGAAAAATTAAAAGAAATAACATTCAAATAGTGAATATGTATGATTGTATAACTTATGATTCAGATAATAATGAATTAAAATATATTGATATAATAGAGGATAAAAATTCAAATTTTGTTACAAAAATGTTAGAAAATTCACTGCAGTATGAGTTATATAATATAATGAATTCTTTATCAGAGATAGAAAAAAAACTTATAATCCTATATTTTGGCTTTGATGAAAATAAACATACACAAAAAGAAATTGCTAATATATTAGGGATAAGTCAATCTACTACTTCAAGATTGATAGTACAAATTTTAGCAAAAATTAGGATAAAAATTGAAGATTTATATTTAAAAGAAGATTTTATAAAAAAATTTATAACAAATTAAGGTGAAGTATAAGATAAAAAAGTTTTTATCTATACAATAAATAATAATTTTTCGAGGTAAAATATGTCAAATTGTTTAGAAATTTTTTATGTAAGTGATATAAAAATAATGAGTGAAAAAGAATTGAAAAAAAGTTTTGAAAAATATAAAAATGGTAATTTAAATGCAAGATATAATATAATAAGAGCTAATGTAGCGTTAGTTATAAGTGTTGCTAAGAATTATTATAAAGATGGTTATGAATTAGAAGAATTATTAAGTATTGGTAGCATTGGTTTAATAAAGGCAGTTGATACTTATGATTTTAGTGAGGAAATTTCTTTTTTAACATATGCAAAAACTTGTATTAATAATGAAATATTAATAAATATACGAAGAAAAAATATAAAGTGTAGTAATGTGCGTAGAGCTTCAAAAAATAAATTATCTGAAATTTCTGTAGACAATTTTTTATGCATAATGGACTCATTATCTTTAGAAGAAATAGATGCTATGAGTTCATATTATGGATTATATAATTATTCATATAATCAGGAATCAGAAAATTTTAATATGAGCAAGTTGGCATTTTTAAAATTGATATCAAATGTACTTCAAAAAATAAAAAATAAAATTACAAAGTCAGATTCTTTGGAAGATTTTATAAAAAAAATTAATAAAAAACAATAAATTAGTTGGGGGTTTTATGTTGGACTATTCGTTTTTAGGTGATAAGATAAAAAAGGTATCAAATAGTGATGTTTCATTTCAAAAAAATATTGATAATTATATTAAAGGCGAGTTATTAAAAAGTAGTGATATTATGCATTTATATTTTAATAAAACACTGGATATTAATAATGATTCAATTAACGAAATACTTAAAATATCTTATTTTTTAAATAGGTATTTTACAAATATAAATATGTATGAAGAAATATTAAATAATAATAAGGTAAATATTTTAATTAAAAAGTTTGTAGATGAAAATATGGATGTTGTCATTCAAAATAATGTTAGTTTACTAATTAATAATAAACATATTGTTAATTTAATAGAACTTTACTGTGTATTTAATAATATAGAAATAGTTAAAGATTATGATGTAGATGTTTCTGATAATTGTCCAATATATCAAGGCGATTTCTTGGATACTTTTGATAAAACTATAGAACGTGATTTATTTGCAAAGTATAAAAATGGAGATAAAAGTGCAAGAGAATTATTAATTAAATCAAATTTAAAATTAGTAATTTATATAGCAAAAACATATTATGGCTTGATAGAAACTGCAGATTTTGATTTTTCAGATATTATAGAAGAGGGGAATATTGGTTTAATTAAAGCACTAGAAAAATTTGATTATAATAAAAATTTTAAGTTTTCAACTTATGCCTCATGGTGGATAAAACAATCGATACTTATATTTTTAAAGTATAAATCCAATTTAATAAGAATACCTGTTTATAAGCAAAATGAAATTAAACATTTAAAAAATATAATCAATAAATTTTATATTAATAATGGACATTATCCAACTAGTAAAGAACTTTCGTTAACTATTAATTGTGATATCTCAAAAATAGATGAACTTTTAATGTTATCAGAGCCAGTGCTTAGCCTAGACTTTTATAATGATGAATATTTAGATGAAGGTTTATTTTCTAAAATAAATGTAGAAGATGAAATTATTAATAAAGAGTTTAAAAAATTAATGAAAATGGTTTTAGAAAATTCAAAATTAACTAAAGAAGAAAAAGAACTAATTGAGTATAGATTTAAAAATAATAAAACTTTAAATGATATATCACTTATCAAAAATATGTCTATATCTAGAGTAGAATATTTATTACAAAGAGCACTTTCTAAGATTAGAAGAAGTAAGTATGTTCTTGGTTTACTTGATTATACAACTTCTAAAGATGATTCATATATAATGGAATTTAGAAAAAATTTAGTTGGAGATAAATCACCTATTTCTTTTAGAAGAGAGTATGCTTTAGAGTTACTTATTGATAGAGAAAATAGTAAAAATAATTATTCAAATATAGAAATAGCTATGAGATGTGGTATGAATCCTAATTATATTAATAAAATTAGTAAAAGATTAAAAAAATAGTTCAATTTGAACTATTTTTTGTTAGTATTTAAAATCTTTTATTCGATTAATTGGATCATCAATTAATATGTAATCTTCTGTATCATTTTCTTTTTTATCTACATTATTCATATCATACTTATTAACTGCTAGTATTATTGCAGTATCTATTTCTAAATTTCTTTCTATCATAATATCCCCCTTAAGTGGTACTTATTATATCATTTTAATAAAAAAAGTCAAATTCTTTAATCTATAAACATAAATTTATATAGGTGGAACTATGAATTTATTTAAAGATGCTAGAAATTATATCATGGAAAATGATTTAAAAGTTATTTATTTAGATAACAAAGTAGATGTTATTAATTATGGCCAAATTATAAGTTTCGATAATAATAAAATAATTTTAAAAAGTGAAAACAAAACAATTTTAGTTGTTGGAGATAATTTAGTTGTGTCAAAACTTCTAATAAGTGAGATTTTAATAGTAGGTAATATTACAAAAATAGAATTTAGGTGATATTTTGAATAATGACTTGTTATATAAATTAAAAGGTAAGATAAAAATAAATATTAAGGGGAAAAATGTAGAAAGATTTATTAAAAGATTAAATTTTAATAAAATTGAAATATTAAATATATCAGATTATAAACCAAGTTCAGTTTCTATAATAATATATAAAAAAGATTATGATAAAGTAATAGAATTAAAAAGTATATATAAAATAAATAAAATAGAAGAATATGGCTCATTAAAAATAAAAAAGGTAACTAATAAATATAAGTATGTATTAATTTTCTTATTTTTTTCTTTATTTGTTATACTTATCTTAAGCAATGTTATATTTGATATAGAAGTAGTTTATAATAAAAAAGATGTAAGAACTATGATAGAAAAAGAGTTAGAGAATTATGATATAAAAAAATATAAATTTGTAAAAACATATGATGAAGTTGAAAATATTAAAAAATCTATTTTAGACAAATATAAAGATAAGTTAGAATGGATTGAAATAACTCGTGTTGGAACTAAATATATAGTTAAATTACAGGAACGTATTATACCTGATAATAAAACAGTAAATAGTAAGCAAAATGTAATAGCAAAAAAGGGAGCAGTACTAAAAAAAATAATTGCTCAAAATGGAAATGTAGTAAAAGATATTGATACATATGTTAATAAAGGTGAAGTTGTAATATCTGGTAATATTTATTTAAATGAAAATCTTATGGATACTGTAAGTGCTTTAGGTAAAATATACGGGGAAGTGTGGTATAATGTATCTGTGGAGTATCCATATGTATATATAGAAACTAAAAAAACAAATAATTATAAAAATGTTTTTACTTTAAAATTGTTTAACAAAAATATAGAATTTACAAAAAATCCTTTTAAAGAAAAAACGTATGACGAAAAAGTTATACTTTCTAGTAATTATCTACCTATAAGTTTTAATTTACAAAAACAAAATGAAGTTATTAATATAGAAGAATTATTAACTAATGAAGAGGCTATAAATAAAGCTATAGATAAGGCAATAGATAAAGTTAAATTAACTTTAAAAAGTGATGAATACATAATGGATTATAAAGTATTAAAAACAACTACTAATGATAATAAAGTAATAGTAGATATATTCTTTACTGTATTTGAGGATATTACAGATTACGAAATAATAGAAGGTGAATAAATGTTTAGAGGTACAATCATAGATATATTTGAAGATATATGGCCGATGATATTGATATTTAGTGTTATATTAATATCATTAAGAATAACATATTTATATTTTAATAAAAAACAGTTCATATTATATAAAGAAGTAATTTCATTTGGATTTATTTTATATATATTATGTTTATTTAGAGTCGTTACATTTTCAGATGTTTCATGGTCGACTTCTAATTTTACGCCTTTTAAGGAAATGCTTAGATATAAAATTGGAAGTAAGCTATTTATTAAAAATGTTTTAGGAAATATGATACTTTTTATTCCTTATGGCTTTTTTATATCATATTTTATAAAAATAAAAAAACCAATTATTACAGCAATTTTAACTTTTATAGTATCACTTACTATAGAAGTTACTCAAAGTTTAATTGGACGAGTATTTGATATTGATGATATAATATTAAATGTAATAGGTGGCTTAGCAGGGTATATATTATTTTACTTATCAAGCCATATTAAGTTTAATAGTTTGTTGCAAAAAAATATATTTTATAATATAATAACAATTATTATTTTAATACTTATAGTTTTATATTTGAAGGGAGTTATTTATGTTTGAAATAATTAATGAAAAAGAAGAAATTTTAGAGTTAAAAAAAGTAGAAGAATTTATTAAATTCGTTATAGAAAAGGAATCATTACAAAACTGTTCATTTTCTATAATTATAACTGATAATACATTTATTCATAAATTAAATAAAGAATATAGAAATGTTGATAGACCAACTGATGTTATTAGTTTTGCCTTAGAAGATAATAAAGATTTTATTAGTGGCGATATTAGATTATTAGGCGATATATATATATCTATTGATAAAGCTAAAGAACAAGCTATAGAATATGGTCATAGTCTACTTAGAGAATTATCTTTTTTATCAATACATGGATTATTACATTTGTTAGGCTATGATCATATGAAAAAAGAAGACGAAGAGGTAATGTTTAAAAAACAAGAAGATTTACTAAATGAATTTGGGATAACGAGGTAATTATGAAAAGTGGATTTGTAAGTTTAATAGGACGACCAAATGTAGGAAAATCTACATTATTAAATAGTATAGTAGGTAAGAAGGTTGCAATAACGTCAAATAAACCTCAAACTACAAGAAATATAATACAAGGCATATATAATAAAGATGATATACAAATAGTTTTTGTTGATACACCTGGTATTCATAAACCTAAATATAAATTAGGAGATTATTTAAATAAACAAGCTTATTATAGTATAAATGATGTTGATATCATATTATTTTTAGTAGATGTAACTGAAGAGTTAGGAAAAGGAGATTTGTTTATTTTAGATAAAATAAAAGAACAAAATAAACCAGTTATTTTAGTACTAAATAAGATAGATAAGATTAATAAACAAGATTTATTACCTAAAATTAATGAATATAAAGATTTATATGATTTTAATGAAATAATACCTTTATCGGCATTAAGAAAAGATAATGTATCTGAACTTATTAATACACTAGAAAAATACTTACCTGATAATGTTTTTTATTTTGATGATACAACATATACAAACCAAAGAACTGAATTTTTAATATCAGAAATAGTAAGAGAAAAGGTTTTTAATAATACTAAAGAGGAAGTACCACACTCTGTTACTTGTGTAGTTGAACAAATAAAAAAAGATAAAGATAAAATTATATTAAATGTTGCTGTTATAGTAGATAGAGATTCACTAAAAAAAATAATTATAGGTAAAAATGGTGCTATGATTAAACAAATAGGAATAGAATCACGTATTGAATTAGAAAAAATATTTGATAAAAAAATATTTTTAGAATTGTATGTTAAAACAATAAAAAATTGGAGAGATAAAGAAAAATATTTACAAGAATTAGGATTTAAAGATTTTTTAGATTAGCTGTATAAAAATATCGATTTATTATCAATATATTAATAGGTGATATTATGAAAGATATTTTATGGCAATTATTTAAAAGTACTGGTAAAGTTGAATATTATATGAAATATAAGGAGTTAGAAAATGAGAAAAATAAAAGTAGGGAGAATCTATAAACATTTTAAATATGAAACTTTAAATGAAGAAGATAAATTAAAAAACATTTATAAATATGTTGTTTTAGGTTTTGCAACTCATACTGAAACAAAAGAAAAATTAGTTATATATAGAGCACTATATACAAGTAGTAAAATGGGCGTTGATTTTGATATATATGCAAGACCGTACGATATGTTTATAAGTGAAGTTGATCATTTAAAATATCCATTAATTAAACAAAAATATAGATTTGAAGAGATAGATGATTGAAAAATTAGAAGGTATAGTTTTATCTTGTAAAGACTATTCTGAAACAAGTAAATTATTATCTATTATAACTAAAAAATATGGCATTATAAGCGTAATTGCTAAGGGTGCTAGAAATCTTAAAAGTGACTTAAGAAGCTCTTCTGATAAACTAACTTATGGTTATTTTAATGTTTATTATAAAGAAAATAAGTTATCCATTTTATCAAGCGTAGATATAATAGATAATTTTAAGAATATAAAAAAAGATATAGAAAAAATAAGCTATGCTTCATATATATTAGATTTAACCGGACAAATTATAAAACAAACAAATAAAGATATATTTGATTTACTTATTAATTCATTAATTAAAATTAATACAATGTATGATCCTATGGTAATTATGAATATATTAGAATTTAAATACTTAGATTTATTAGGGGTATGCCCAGTAATCGATTGTTGTAGTAAATGTGGAAATACAACCTCTATAGCAACTATATCAGTACGATCAGCTGGATATGTTTGTAACAAATGTTTAAAAAATGAAAAGATATATAGTGATAAAACAATAAAATTAATTAGAATGTTTTATTACTTAGATATATCTAAAATTACTAAGTTACAAATTAGTGAAGAGGTTAAAAATGAAATTAATTCGTTTATAAGTGAGTATTATAAAGAATATACAGGTATATACTTAAAGAGTAAAGAATTTATTGATAATTTAAATAAATTAAATGTATAAAATATTAAGAAGTTAAAACTTAATATTTTTTTTGTTATAAATTTGATAACAAGAAATTAATTTTTCTTGTTTTTTTAAATTTTTAAAAAAATTTGCTCTAAAAAAAAGGATTTTAGAATTTTTTTTCGTATATAACTAGTAGGAGGTGAAAAATGAAATTTAGAACATGTAAGTATGAAAAAGTATTTTATTATGTA
>CAKPNP010000014.1 GCA_934169415.1 uncultured Bacilli bacterium | reverse complement strand
ATATAATTGAATATTTTTATAAATATTTAAAACAAGTTATAAATTAATACAATAACAATACATTATTGTATTTTTTTGTAAATAAAGAATCTTTAGATTTACCAATAAAAGAAGATTTATATTTGTTTGATATTATTTTATCAAAATAAGAAAAAATACGTGATATGTTAATAAAAAAAATAAGACTTAGAAGATTCATTAAATAATTGTAATAATGATAATTTTGTTATATGCAGTTTATATGGTGTTAAAACTAAAAAAATAACTCAGAAGAATTTAGTAAAGACATTTAATTGTACTCAGAGTTGTATTGCTAAAAAACATAATAAAATATTAAATCTAATTAAAGAAAGTCTGAAATATTAAAATCAGCTTCTTTTTGGTTATTAAAAATAACCAGCAAAATAACCGGCAAAATACTAGGAAATTTATTAAGAAAATACTAAGAAATATGATATAATTAAAGAGAAAGAAGGCGTATTATGAATATTAATTGCGATGGTATAGTTTAAATCCTTTAGGTGGTGCATCATATATGTTTGAAAAGGAGATAATCCCGTATTTATTAATGAATTTACATAAAAAAGTAATAAAGATAAGTGTAGGTGCTCAACCAAATTCAAGTCCTCATTTTGGAACTTTAGAAACAATTGCTTTATCATTTGGTTTAGCAAAAAAAATAACTGAAATAGATTCTAGTAAAAAAGTAATAATTTTATATGAAGTAATAGAAACAGCGCCTGGTGAAGAATTAATTATTAATGGCATTAAATATCAAAAAAATTTAAAAACAACTGGTAAGGTATATAAATATATGAAGGAATACATTGAGATATTGGATTATTATAAATCGTTAACAGGAATTGAATATGAAATAAGATATCAAAATGAATTTAATAGCCAAAAAGAAATAGGATATATAATAAAAAAATAGTAGATAATAAAGATTATATTTGTAAAAGACTTGATCCAAAATATAATAATTTAAGAATAAGAATGTCATGTCCAAAGTGTGGCTTGACAGATAAAAATAGTATCAAAAATAAATATACTGATAAAAGTATTATTTTCTATTGCCCAAATCATGGCGAATATACCGCCGATATATTAAAAGATTCATCAAAATTTGAATATAATTCTCCATTAAGAAATTTAATTAGAGGTATTTATTACACTTCTGTTAACAATAATGATAAATATGATTATCAAATATTAAGAGTTACTGGAAGTGATTATGCTGGATTTTATCAAGAAGAGATGAGATATAAATTGGCATCATATTTAGGAGTTGATGTTCATAATATGTCTATGATTTTTTATGCACCGTTGGTACTAGACTGGTCAGGGGCTAAAATTTCAAAATCATTATATGTAAATAAAGGAGCATATTCTGATATTCCTAAATATTTTATAAATTACACTTTTTTAAAAGAAAAATATGGGTTGGAAGGATTAAAGATTTTATTTAATATTGTTATGAAATGGATAAATAATCCATATATGTTATTTAGACATTATAGTATTTATTATTTTATAAAGGAGTTTGATAATTATGAGCAAAGCAATTTACGTTAGTATAAATACACTCGCTGTTGAAAAAATAATCAATAGAAAAAAATCATGAATTTAGAAATTATATACCTAAAAGAGAATTTGATACTTTATATGTATATACTACCTCTCCTAAAAGTGAATTGAAATATTTATTAAAAATTGGCCAAATTATTAAATATCCCGAGCAGATATTAGTGCAAGGTGATGGAAATTTAGAATTTAATAATGGACAAAAATCTAAATTTGCTTATAGAATAGATGATATTTATGAATTGGAAAATGGTATATCTTTAAAGGAATTGAAAGAAGATTATGGGTTTGTGCCACCACAAGCTTTTGCATATGATGATAGATATCCAAATTTAACTAGAAAATTGGATCAAGAGAAAAAAAATAAAAGATAGTGAGAAAATGAAATATAAATTAAACTTAAACAATAGGGCTTTTGATGCCATTAAAGCAGGTACAAAAAAATTGAAATTAGGGTAACTACTGATAAAAATAAAATAAATTATGAGAATATTAAAAAAGGTGACGTTTTAGAATTTACAAATGAAAAATTAGAAAAAATCAATTGTATTGTAAAGAAAAATGTTTGGTATGCAAACTCCTTAAAATTATTAGAAATGGAAGGAACAAGATTTACATTATCATCAACAAACAATATTAAAGAAGGCATAGAGTCTATTAATAGATTTACTGGTTATAAGGATGGAATTAAAGAAAATGGTATTCATGCCTTACATATTGAATATCAAAATCAACCTAAAACCATCAATATGAATTTGTATAATGATAATTTTCAATATATTAAAAATGGTACAAAGAGAATAGAAATACGATTGAATGATGAAAAACGAAAATCAATTTGTATAGGAGATTATATTGAATTTGAAAACTTAAACACAACTGATAAAATATTAGTAAGAGTTATTGCATTGTTAAATTACGAAACGTTAGAAGATTTGATAAATGATTGTAAAATGGAAGTTTTAATGAATAAAAGCACCACTAAAGATGAGGTAATAAATATATTTAATAATATATATTCAATTGAAAAGCAAAAAAAGTACAACATTTTGGGAATTAAATTTGAAATTGTTTAATTGTATAGCATCATTTCGAAAATTTAGTTGTTAAATGTATAATTTTATGGTATCATTTCAAAAAATATAAAATTTACTGGATAATGTGATAGAATATATTTGGAGGTATAAAAAAATGAAAAAATATAATGTGATTGTAGTATTTGATAAAGATATGAAAAATACCTTAATGTGTAAAAGAACTAAAGAACCCTATATTGGAATGTATAATTTAGTTGGTGGTAAAATTGAGAAAGAAAATGATGGTTTAAATGAAGCGTACAGAGAATTGAAAGAAGAGACTGGTATTTCAAAAAATGATATTAAGTTAACTAATTTTATGAACATAGAATATACTGCGCTAGATAAATTGATAGAAGTATATTATGGCGTTTTGAACAAAGATGTTGAATTAGTAGAGGAAGTTAATAAATTAGAATGGGTTTCATTAAATGATAATTTTTTTGATATTACCAAATATGCAGGGGAAGGCAATATAGGTCATATATTAGAGGAAATAAAAATATTCATGAATAAGTAATTGTTGTTAAACTATGTAGTAAAAAATAAATCAAATATTAAAAGTTATAACAATATGTATGTGGTAATTTAAAGCTTAAAAATGAAATGCTTGATATTGCAGGAAAGCTGTCTAGAAAGCAGGCTGCATTTTAATATCAATATTTAATGTATTTACAAATAATAGTATAAAAGAATGGTAAATCTTTAAATTAAAAGAATAGAATTAAGTGATGCAATCATCGTTGTTAATGTAAATAATTATGTTGGAAATAGTACAAAATTGGAAATAGAATATGCAAAAGAGTTAGATAAAGAGATTATTTATTACGCAGATTTAAAACAGTAAATGTTAATAAAGGAAAACTTGATAAAGTAGATGTAATATCTTCTTTAGACGTTTCAAAATTATATAAAAAATCTGATGGTGTATCTGATATTATTTATGAAGCAGAAATATATGAAATAAATGCACCAGTAAAAAAAAGTGATGTAGTAGGTAAGTTAAAACTATCTAATGGAACAACTATAGATTTAACAGTAAAAGAAGATGTTAAAAAGGCAATATAATTGAATATTTTTATAAATATTTAAAACAAGTTATAAATTAATACAATAACAATACATTATTGTATTTTTTTTAAACAATATTAATTTTATAATCGTTTATTTTTTTTATACTAAATAAAATATTAAATTTAATTAAAAAATTGGAAATATGTTACAGTTCAGACTAGAAGAATGATTTTCTAGATAAATGCTTATAAATAAAGGCAATAATGAATATTTTTGCAAATAACTAGATATATAAATTTTCCTTATTTTTAATCAATTTTACACAATTTTGATATTATTTTGTAATAAAATTATATTTTACCCCTTATTTTATATGTCTGAACTGTAACGGAAATATTGATTTTATAGTTAAAAAATATTGAAAATTTTTGTAGAAAAATGGTAATCTCATCCAATGAATACAGGTTTGTTATGGTATAATACTTTTAATTGGAGTGATTTATATGGGAAAAATATCAAATATATTATATATGATAGATTTATTAAATACTGGAAATGTTTATACGTTAAAAGAATTATCAAAAAAAATAGGGGTAACAGAAAGAATGATTAGATATTATAAAAATGAAATTTGTAATAATGGTATAGCCATTGAATCTTTTAAGGGACCAAATGGTGGGTATTTTATGATTGATAAGATTAAAAATTATACAAGTATAAATAAATATGATATTCAATTATTAGATAATATTAAGCAATTTTTATCTAAAAATAACTTTGAATATATTGATAAGTATGAAGATTTTTTGGATAAATCTAAAAAAATGTATTCAATATATGAAGAAAAAAGTAAATATATTTCGAATGTTGACATAAATTCATCAGGAACAATTGAAAAAATTGTAGAATCAGCAATAAATAAAAATGAAAAAATTGAAATTGTTTATAATGCGGTTGATGGTGAACAATATAAAAGAATAATTCATCCACTATATTTGTTCAAATATAAGGAGAATTATTATGTAACTGCTTTTTGTGAGCTTAGAAATGATATTCGCCATTTTGAAATTAAAAGGATTATTAATATAAAATAAAAAAGACAAAATATTTCCAAAGTATGTGTTATAATACATTCAAACGAGAAAGTACAAGGTAAAAATTTAGAATTTCTGTCAAGGAGGTAAATTTGATGATAGATGAATTATATTATAATTTTAGAAAATCACTCGAACAAAAATATAATGCAGTGTGTTTTGATATTGATGGGACCCTAACTGAAAAAGATTCCAAAAAAATTGATGAAAGAGCAATTAATATGATTATAAATCTCATAAAAAGCAAAATACCTGTAGTATTTATTACAGGTCGTGGAGAAAACGGACTTAATGATTTGAAACAAGATATATATAATACAATTATTAACTCTGATGATATAACTGAAAACGATATTAAAAGAATTTATGTATTGACAAATGATGGTGCTAGATTATTTTTTAGTAGTAGTATTTCATTTGAAGATTTTTTATCAAAAAATGTATATATAACAGAAAGTAATGAATTGGAACAATTAAAAAAGGTGGATAATATAATAAAAAAAATTAATAGTAATTATTTTGATGTAACTTATTCTACGGATTTAAAAACAAATACGATTATAAATATAAGATTAATTTTCAATACAAATAGTACTAAAATTATAGAAAAAATTTATGATGTTATTTGTGAAATTGTTTTTTCTAATCAATTTAACGGTATTTATTTAACTAGGGGGGTTTATAAAGATAAATCTGTTATTCAAATTGGTACTGCCACAAAGGATAATGCTATAAAAAAAGTTGAAAAAATAATTGGTGTCCCAGAGGATTCTATGATAAGAATTGGTGACTGTGGAGATATTCGTGGTAATGATTATTCGATGTTAAATTGTAGTCAAGGTTATAGTGTTGACAAGACTAGTGGTTCAATTGACAGATGTTTTCCAATTTTTGATGAACAAGGGAATGTTTTGAGTGGAGTTGATGCTACTCTAGAATTGGTGAAAAAGGCTAAAATATTGCCAACTGTTTGTTTGGAAAAAGCAGATAAATTAAATTATAAGTTTAATTTTGCCATAACAGAAAAAAATATAGTATTAGGCAGAAAAAGATTATTGAATAAATATAACAATTTAATAAATATGAATTTTGGAGAAAATGACGGGATAGATAGCTTGTTTGATAAATCAAGTGGAAGTATAATAATTCCAATGTATGAGTGGGAACTAATTTCAACTAATCCTTTGAAGGACTTTTGGAGTTTAAAAGAAAATGATTGCTTTAAGTATTTAATGAGGGATGATAATAGTTATCTTCTTAGGGGATCGTCTACATATTATTATTTTATTTCGAATAGAAAAAGCAGATATGGTAAAGATATAACTTCTAAGAATGATGTGTTAAACTGGTATAGTAACTACATTCAATTTTTTAATGACGCTTTTTATGCTGTTTCTAAAACTCAAGATATAAATTCTATTACTAATAAAAAATTATTACTTGGTATTTTAGATAATTGTAGAAATGTTTTGTTAGTCATTATGAATCATAAGCTTGTTTCTAACAATTTGAATAATAATATTTTAATAGATATTTCATCAATTCATAATAAGTGCTTTTTTGATATATATAATACTTTATTAAAAATTGAAGATAGCATGAGTAATATATGTTTTAAAAATGATTTTTTGGTAGATAAAGATTTTATTTGTGAAATAATAAATGAATCAAAAAAAATATCAATTGACAATTTATTAATTGAACAATTAACAGAAAATAAAGATGATTATTCAAAAGATTACAGGGCCTATAGAGAAATAGACAATTTTGGAGAAAATTATACTGCCGTTTCTTTATATCAAGAAAAACGTAATGGTAATAATGATTTTATTAATGCCTGTGGTTTAAGTTATGGTGGAATCGAGTTACCTATAATTGCAAAGATAGCAGATAAAAATAGAATTGAAAATCTTTTACTTCTTAAATTTAATAAGAAAGTCTCTGGGTATTCTAATAAACAGCTTATGGACTTAAGAAAGTTCAATATAAATGATTTTGGTGGATTAGTAAACTCTAATTTTTTTCAGAATTCAAATTTAGATATTTTTGATGATAATGTATTAACGGGAAAAACATTACAATTAGCAATTAATTCGCTATATGATTGTAATATATATGTTAAAAATATTTGTATTGTTAGATATCCAGGAATTAACAGAATTGATCAAATGTTTTTAAAAAATATTGCTGCAGTTGACTTTCATTTGTTTTTTGATTACATTTACGGATTGTGTTATAGCAGTCCATACAGTTGGAAAGATAATGAATGGATTGATATAGACGGTAAAGTTGATTATAAAGATACTATGGGAGTATTCGATTTAAATAGAAAAAAAATTATAGAATGTTTAATAAAAAATCATGATTATAATGAAGAAAGTGAAGTAGGAGAGTATAAAAGGAGATTTTTAAAATGAGAGTAGTAAGTATAGGGGATCTTGTAACAGATTATTATTATGAAAATGGTAAATTAATAGGGATAAATGGTGGTATGACTTCGCACAATATAATCGCTAATTTAGCAAAAATGGGAATAAAAACTTCGGTATTTGCTTGTTGTGGCAATGATTATCAAGGGAAACTTGCTATTAGCAGTTTAGATAAACTTAAAGTTGATGTAAGTAATATTAAAATTATTGAAAATGTTAGAACTAGATGTTTCCATATTTCTTATTATGATGATAATGGAAAAAAGTCTTTTATTTCAAAAAAAAGATGCCCTTTTTGCAATAATAAAGAATGGTATGATGAAAGCTTATTAGACACTAATTATATTTTGTCTAATATTGAATCTGACGATGTTTTAGTTTTTGATAATTTGAATAGGAAAAACCAAGAAATTATTGATAATACTAATAATAGAAAAATAATTGATCTAGGACAGTATTTTGAATTTGAAAAAATGTCAAATGATGAAATAATCGAGAAAATGTTTAATAAATTTGAAATAGTAAATTTTAATGAAAGGGTAAGTGAATATCTTTTACAAAAATTAAATTTAAAAGATTGTAGTGAACTATATAATATTATAAGACCTAGATTAATGACAATTACTAAAGGAGAAAATGGTGCAACTTTTATAGTTGATAATAATATATATAATTTTGAACTTTTTATTAAAGGTGATGTAATTGATTCAACAGGAGCAGGAGATGCATTCATTTCAAGTATTATTAAAGATAGCATTAAAAATAATTTTAAATATGATGTGAGTAAATTACAAAAATGGTATGAAAATTCTAATAAATTAACATTTAAAGTTGTGTCTAAAATGGGTGCAAGAGGACACATTAGTTCACTTTTTAAAATAAAAAAAATTAAGGATTCTTGTACATGTGATGAATTTGAATACACTGAAAGAAAAAAAATAAAAAGATGTAATATTAACATCAATAATTTAGAAAAAAGAATTATTAATGCAGTAAATTCATCTGCAAGTATTAAATTAGACGAAATTGATTTCGATAGTAATAAAAATTATTTATTTATTGGTACTGGTGGGTCATATGCGGGATCATATTTTTCATCGAGAATAATAAATACTTTGTATGGATGTAATACTTATTCATTATATCCAAGAGATGTATTGTATAGAAATAATAGTAAAATTGATAAAGTTATTTTATTTTCATATTCTGGTACAACTAATGATATTATAAATTGTGTTAAAGATTTTGATAATAAAAATATTTATATTGTTACAAAGGGTGAGCTACAGAATATTGTATTGAAAACTGGTATATTAAAGAAAAACATATTAAGTTATAGAACTTCATCAAATAAAGGAAAAGAAAGAGGATTTTTATCATTTGAAGGTGCTGTTGCACCAGCTGCTATATTTTTAAAATATTATTTAGATAAATCAAAGCATAATATTGATATTAATGAATTCATAAAAAATTCAATTATCTATTGGGATGTACAAATAGAAAAATTAATCAATAATGATACAATTGAAAAATTGAAAATGAAAAATTTAATAAATATTTTTAGAGGCGATTATGTAAATACAGCAAGTTTTGATTTAGAAAGCAAAATTATTGAATCAGGAATATTTAATTGCATTATTCATGAAAAAAAGAATTTTTCACATGGAAGATTTATTAATTATGAAAATTTAGATAACAATTTTTCAGTATACTTTAAACAAAAATCTACAACTGAATATGAAAAAGAATTATTAAAGTATTTAGATACTAATTGTATATTGATTGAAAGTAAATATGATGGAATATTAGCAGAGTTTGACTTACTTATTGCATCACAATTTATAATTTATTACATTGGAAAAGTTTTGGATATTGATGTATCTAAACCAAAATATTCGGATAATGCAATGAATATATATTTTTATAAAGGAGATTTGTAAAATAATATAAATTTAAAAATAGGAGAAATAAATATGATTGAGTATGATACATTAAGATTAGAAGAATACATTTCTATACTTAAGGCTGTTGAATGGAAAATACCTACTATAAGACTATTAAAAATATCTTTAGAAAAGGGTAAGAATGTTAAATGTGTGGTAGATGGTAAAACAATTGGAATGGCAAGATTTGTTACAGATGGTGGATATGCCGGTTTATTAATGGATGTTGTTGTAATTCCTGAGTATCAAGGATATGGATATGGAAAACTGTTAGTTAAATCACTTATTGATTCAATAAAAGATGGACTAGAAGATAATGAAGAGATAATGATACAATTATTATCTGCCCCTGGAAAGCAGTCTTTTTATAATTTATTTGGTTTTAAAGTAAAAAAAGAAATTGCAGAGGATGGTATGTATATGTGGTTAAAGAAATAATAAATTATATATATGAAAATTAAGTGTATTCATATATTATTGCTTGTTAGGCGGTAAAAAATGAAAAAATCAACAATTTCAATGCTTATGTTATTTACTCTATTATTTACTTTTACTGGTGTAATACTTCAAAACAGATGATTGTTCTAATATAAATATTTCACAAAATAATTTGTTTTTTTAAATGTATTATTGACGAACACTAGTTTGTATGATAAACTTGATTAAACTGTAACTATAAGTAAGGGATGAATATGAAAATAGAAAAAATTAAAAAAAGTGGTAGAAAATATAAAATTGTACTTGAAAATAGAGATACTATAACAACATATGATGATGTAATTATAAATAATGGACTTTTATATAATAAAAATATTAATACTAAAACTTTAAATGATATAACAAAAGAAACTTCTTATTATGATGTTTATTATAAATGTATCAATTATATTACAAAAAAATTAAGAAGTGAAAAAGAAATAGATAAATATATATCTTCACTTAATGCTAGTGAAATAGATAAAAAAAACACTATAAAAAAACTAAAGGAAATAGGGTATATAAATGATTATAATTATGCTTATTCATATACTCAAGATAGGATTAATTTAAGTACAGATGGACCACTTAAAATAAAAAAATCATTAGAAGAAAATGATATTAAAGAAGAAATAATAGATGAAGTAATAAATAGTATAGATAGAAAAATAATACTAGATAAAATAAAAAAATTAATAGAGAAAAAATCAAAAAACAGTAAATATACAGGTTATATTTTAAAACAAAAAATAACTTCTGATTTAATTTATTTGGGATATAGTAAAGAACTTATTTTAGAGGTTATAGATAGTTTAGAACTTAAAAATAGTGCATCAATTTCTAAAGAGTATGAAAAATTATATAAAAAGTTATCTCAAAAATATGATGGAAGTGAATTAAAAAATAAAATTAAAACTAAATTATATCAAAAGGGATTTAGTATTGATGAAATTAATGATATTTTAAATAGTTAGTAAAATTTAATATTTATAGATAAATTACTTATTCATAGATACGTCTAGCTCATATTATAAAATAGATAGGAGGCGTAAATATGTTTAATAAATGGGGAATGGCATTTGGCAAAGGCAATTGTGGATGTGGATGCAACCAAATGGAACAAGTTATAACAGAACCTGTAATTACTAATTGCATTGAAAAAGAGTTTGTTCACGAAGTACCACATGTATGTCCTATTCATACTCATGTTATAAATCGTCATATATATAATCATACATATACACCACAATATACATGTTCAGAAGAAAATCAAATTATAAATAATGATAATGGAAGCTGTTGCAATTTTAGATAAGTAGTTTAAATGCTACTTTTTCTATAATATTCAAAAGTGATAAAAAAAATATGATATAATGAATTAGGTGATACTTATGGATGTAAAAAAAATTAAAAATGAGTTAATAGGTCAAAAAAAATCAAAATTTAAGGGTAATATATATCATTATTCACAAGTTAATTTTTCTTATAATTCAAATAAAATAGAAGGTAGTAGATTAACTAGTGACTAAACAGAAGCAATATTTGATACATCTTCTTTTGTTTCTAAAAGTGATGATTTAATTGAATCAAAAAATCATTTTAAATTATTTGATTATATTCTAGATAATGTAGATGAGGTTCTAACTAAAGAAATGATTATAAATATGAATAAAATTTTAAAGAGAAATACTAGCAATGAAGAAGATCCTAGGTATAATGTTGGAGGGGTTAAAGTTGTTCCAAATATGATAGTTTAGTTAATGTAGTTAATACAACAGAACCAAAAAAAGTTTTAGAAGAAATAGAAAAATTGCTAAACGAATATAATTCTAAAGAAAATATTACATTAGAAGATATAATTGATTTTCATTATAAATTTGAGAAAATTCATCCATTTGGAGATGGGAATGGAAGAGTGGGTAGGATTATAATGTTTAAGGAATGTCTAAAAAATAATATTATGCCATTCATTATTCTTGATGTAGATAAACTATATTATATAAGAGGTTTAAAAGAATATAAAGATGATAAAATGTTTTTAGTTGATACAATTAAACATGACCAGGATTTGTATGAACAAGTATGTGAGTAATTATTGAATTTTAATATTTAACAGTTTAAAAAACCTAAGTTTTTAATAATCTTAGGCTTTTATTTTTTATAATTTTGATTAAGTATTTTTCTTTTTACTAATGTAGGTCCTTTATCCTCTTTTATTTCTTCTAAAATTTCATCTATATAATCATAATTAATATATTTAGGTTTATCTGATATATCTTTTTTAGATTGAGTAGGTTCATTATCTAAATATCTCATATTTTCTTGTAATTCAATTTCATTTAAACTAATATTTTTTATTTGTTTTTCAATTGCTTCTTCAAGTTCTTCTTTATTTTCAATATTTTTATTCAAATTTTCTTCTTTTAAATTTAATTTTTTCTTTAAACTTTTAAATGCTTTCTTTTGATCATTATTTCTTTTAAGCATATATGCACTACCACCAATAATACCTGTTATCATTGGAGTAAGTGATAACATTAAAGATGTTAGTATAGAAGCACTTTGGATAGTATCTTTTACCAAAAGTAAAGGTGGTAGACTCATAGCTGCTGTAGTTACTCCAGTAATCATTGCAACCATCATTGTTCGCATTCTTCTTTCCAATTTTTCTTCTACCGTAAAAAATTTTTCACATAATACTTTATTTGTTGAAAGCTCATCTAATCCATTATATTGTTTTTTTATAGTTTCAGATAACTTATCTATATTATTTTTTACTTCTTCATTTGAATAAGTAGTTTTATCACTTATATTGTATTTACCGGATATTTTATTTATTGTTTCTTTTTCCTTAGTTAAAGCTTCTATAGCTTCATCAATTACTTTATTTTTGTTATTTAATTTATCGATTTCAATTTGAGATAAAACGGCTTCTTCGATTTTTTCTGCTTCAGTTCTTGCATTAGTAAAGCTTTTTAGTCTATCTTCAATTTTATATTTTTTATAAATTAAATTTTTTCCGATTGTTCCAACACATATAGAAGTACCAATTAAAACAGTAGGATAAATAGCTCCTGGGAAAATACTAGCTAAGGTATTATTTAGAACCATTGATATTAAAAATAATATAAAATATGCTAGACTTGATAAATATACTATAGTTAGGCTTTTATTTTCTAAACCGTTTGCTTTTAATACTTTTAATTTATCCTCATTTATTTTTATTTGTTCTTTTTTTATTTTTAATTTATCTAATTCATTTTTGCTTTTTTTAAATTCTTCATCCGTCATATTTAAACCTCTTTCGTATTAAATATTATAGCATATAATTTTTAATTTTATATAAAAAAAATTTATTAATTTAAAAGGTTAGGGAGCAAAGTCATGAATCAAATTATTATAGAAAGTAAAAATTTTTCTAAATTATATATTTGAAATATTATTCTTCTAATACAAAAATTACCTCAGCAAAATATTCTTCATTTGCCTCTAATGCAGAGTTAGTTAAATCTAAAAGTGGTCCTTTTTCTTTAGACCAAGTAATCAATGTCATCTTGGCATTTCCATCATTATTAGTACCAGTAAATATTAAAGTTGGACTTTCATTTAAAATAACTACTTCATTATCAAGTTTTTTAAATACTAAAGCATTTTTTAAAGTATAACCACCTTGACTAGTTAAAGGATTTTCAATATAGGCATAAATTTTCCATTCTGAACTATTTACTCTGCTATCTACTATTTTTAATGATATACTTTCATTTTTTCCAAAAATCATTGGATCTAGAGAAATTGGTACTTTAGAAAAAGTAAAAGTTTTTACTGCATCTATAAGTGATAGTTCACCATCATAAGGAGAAGTTATTGTTCTAGAACCATAAATAAAACTACTAGCAACATTTGAAGTAAGTTCTATTTTTGTATTATCTATTATAGCATCTGTAATATTATACTCAAAATATCCATCATCATCAGCTTTTACTATTTCCATGGTATTATTATATTTAATTAATACATCTGCCATATCAGTAGTATGACCACTTATTTTATTTTTACTATTATCAATTGGGTGAACATTTATGATATTATCTCCTAATGAAAATTGTTTTTTAGATTGAAAAATAAAGTTATTTAAATCTGGTAATTTATTTAATTCTTCTTCTGTTAGATTATGACTTGTAATTGTTGTTGTAGTTGCATCTATATTACCATTAATTTCTAATAAATCTTCATCTTTATACCAAGAATATTCTGGTAAATCATTAATATCTCCAGCACTAGTAAAAGTTTTTGAATTATTCCATAAATTAATTCTTTTACATTTAATTTTATATTCTAGAGTATTGTTTGTATATAAAACACTAGCATTTTTACTATACATTACAACTGAATTAGGATTATCTAAAATAAATTTACAATTACTTCCTTTAAAATGAATGTTATAATTATCTGCTGGTGTATTTTCGTATGAATTTATTATTTCTAAATTAGAATCTTTTTTCATTGTAAAATTACCATATGTAGACCATACTGGAACTCTTTGATGACTTTTTTGTATAAAAATAAGTGTTGCTCTTTCATCAATTAAAACATTATTAGTTCCATATACTGGATTAGGACCAAGTCCATTTGCTGTTATGATATGTACTTTTGTATCATGAAGTATAGTGAAATTTAATTTGTTAGTTCCTGTCATAAATTCTCTAGTGTTTGTTGAAAGGCTAACATCACTTTGACATAAGAAAACAATAGATGGAGTTAAATTATTCCTAAAGTAAAATAAACAACTATTAGCACTACCACTAGTTATTGTAGTTTTGCCACCTATAATAACATAATTACCTACGCATGTTTCTAAAGAAGCAATTCCATTAGTTTCTTCAATTACTATATTACTATCTATTATTTTAACATTCCCGTATGGATTGTAAGCAAGTCTTGTACCATTAAAATTAATATTGTTATAAACAGTTAAAAGTCCAATGTAATTAAGATCTAAAGGTACATAGATAACACCGTAAGTATTTTCATAACTAATATTTATATTTCTTACTATAATTTCTTTATTAGTAGAAACTGCTACTATAGTATCTACTGCATCAGTACTACTCATACCAGTTAGAGTATATCTATTACCATTATAAGTACCATCTATTACTACTTTTTCTTTATTTTCATTTATTTTAATCCCACTATCTAAAGTAATATTATCCATTAAATATATAAATTCATATCCATTATCGTTTTCTAAAGCATTTTTTAATTCTTCACTGGTAGATACAGCAACTTTTTTATTATTTATGATTTCCATATTTTCACTTCCTAGTATTACTATATGTAGAGAGTAATTAGCAAATTAATGAGTTTATAATAATAACTAAGTAATTTAGAAAAATTTAATAAAAAAAACAAATAGATAAAAATCTACTTGCTTTTTTAATAATTAATTTTCTTTTGTTATTTTATAATATACTGATTCAACGTCACTATTAAGTTCTAATAATTTTTCATATTTATTATATCCAGAGCCTTCTAAAACTTTTTCTAATATTTCATCTTGATTAAGCCAACTTTTTATACATAATATGAACTCATTAGAATCATTTAATTTCTCATTATCTAGTAATTTAAAATCATGAATATTATGATTTAATATAATATGTTCTTTATATATCATAAATTCTTGTATAGAGTTTAGATGTGTAAAATAATTATCATATACATAAACGAAATAATCATCACTATAATTATTAGCTAAATTAATAGCTTTAGCATAATCTTTATATAAATATGTAGGTGTTGTATTTATTAATCCATTAATTGATAATAAGATACTTATAATTAATGTAATTATAAATAAATGTTTATCTGTTATAAAAGTTAATAAGTAAAACATTGTAATTGCTATAATAGGGAATAATAACATTATATATCTAGATGTGTAATTTTCTCCTAAAAAAGGCGCTATTTTAGATATTACTAATATAAAAAATATAGTTGGGATAAATAATAATAAAAATATTAAAACGTTATTTTTATTTACCTTAGGAATTTGTTTAGATATTATTTTATAAATTAAATAAACTATAAAAATTATAAATAGGTAAGTAATTATATTGTTTAAACTAAATAATTTTAATATTTGACATATATAATATTTAAAACTTTGTATAAATGTTAGTGTATGTGCTTCGCTACTTCCAATACCACGGTAAGAGAAAAATATATCCTCAATACTAAATGGATAAAATACAATACCTATTAAGGCTCCAATTAAATGTATTTTAAAATAATTAAACCATTCTTTATATTTTTTGTTTATAAATAAATATATTGACACTAATATAAAAACTAATACAATATAAATACAGAAATAATATTGAGTTAAAAATCCAAGTATAATATTTAAAGTCCATAGTTTTTTATTACTGATATTAAAATCATTTTTAATAAATTTTAATGTATTATATAGATATAATATACTAAAAAATGTTAACATCATATACATTCTTTGAAACATTACAGTACTTATACATCCCATAGATGCACCGTAGATTATCATAGTTGGAATTGATAATTCTTTATGATTTAAAGAATTCATAATTTTATCTATTAAAATAAGTGTTCCAATAAAGAATATTAAATTTAAAGCAAATATAATATATTTAGAAAAGCTGTTATAAAAGAATGTCGATATAAAATGCACTAAAAAATAAAATAGTGGGGGATGTACATCTAGAGCTTGATTATAATATACTGAAAAATAATTAAATATATCATATTTTTGTATACTCACATACTCTAATGCTTTATCTTTAGTTTTAAATATAGGCATTTCTAAAGATAACTGGTTATCCTTAGGAAAACTATCTGGATCTTTTAAATATTTAACTGCATTATCTATTCTATTTTTTATATTTCCAGTAAGTACTTTATTATATAAAATATCATTTTTAGCTTCCATGTCACCAAATGATCTATATACATTATCATATTTATAATTACTAGAACCGTATGAGAATATCTCATCTTCATGGAATCCTTGTTTTTGTCCTATAAAATAAAACATTAAACATGATAATAATACTATAGTAAGTATCGTATATTTGTTATTTTTTAAATATTTCATCGTATCACCTATTTAATTATATCATTAATTAATAAATTTGTAATTGACAAATAAAAAATCTGTAGTAAAATATAATCTTGGTGGTTTTATGAGAAAGAATATAGATAAGGATTTTTTAAATTATATAAGTAGAAAAATGAAAGAATATAAGATGGAAGAATTAAAAAAAGATGGATATGAAAAAGAATACATATCTAAATGTATGAATCAAGAACAAAGTGTTGAAGTTGATAATACACAATTTTGTAAAGTATATAAAAAAGTAATGTAAAATTACTTTTTTTTGATATATTCTTCTAATGTAATATTATTTTCATATATATATGTTGCAGCTTTAATTCCAACGTATCTATAATGCCAAGGTTCGTATTTAAATCCAGTTATTTCCTCGCTGCCTTTAGGATATCTTAATATAAATCCATACTTATGAGCATTTTTTTTAATCCATTTAAAACTTTCGGTTTCATCAAATTTATTATAATCAAAATTTTCACCTTCAACGTCAACACTAAGTCCTGTTTGATGTTCGGAATGTCCAGGCTTAGCAGAACATTTTAATGCATAATCTAATCCTTTTTCTAAAACATAACTATTAAATAATTTATCTTGATATTCATAATCTCTATAAGCTGATATAGCAACTATTCTGAATCCGTTAGCATATGCATCTTTACTTAACTTTTCAAATGCTATTTTAGCATCTTTTCTTAAGTATTTTCCACTATTTGAATATTTTAAATCTAATAGTTCTAAATCATTCGGTATATAATTTTGATCTAATTTATTATTTTTATTTACTAGTACTAGATAACTACTAGGATTTTTTATTTCATTAATATTTTTATAAAATTCACCTTCATCACCTGTAAAAAATATTAGTATTAATATTCCTAAGACTATATAATATGCTTTTTTTAAATAATCTTCCATTTTACCACCTAATATACTATATGCATTTTAAAAAAATATGGTATAATTAGGTAGGTGAATGATATGAATAAGAAAAAAATTACTAATATAGCAATAATTACTATAGTAGCACTAATTACTTTAATACCTATGTTTATTAGTGATTATACAAATGGGCATGATACTAAATTTCATGTAGCTACAATAATTAGTTATACAGAAAGTATAAGATCTGGATATTTAATACCTAAAATTTTACCTTCTATTACTTCATTTGGATACGGAACAGGATTATTTTATCCTCCTTTAGCTCATTTGATATCTAGTTATATAAACTTAATAATTGATAATCCCTTATTGAGTATTAAGATAACATATTTTATAAGTCTATTATTATCAGGACTTACTATGTATTTTTTATCTAAAAAGATTTCAAAAAGTGATTCTATAGGTTTAGTATCAAGTGTTATATATATGCTTTATTCATATCATATATGTAATATTTATATAAGAGATGCTTTAAGTGAGGCTATGTTATTTTCATTTTTACCTTTAATTATAAATGGTTTATATGAATTATTTGTTATGGATGATAAAAATAAATTTTTTAAATTATTTATAGCAGGCTATAGCTTATCTATATTATCTCATACTGTGCTTAGTCTATATTTTACTTTAATAATTATAGTGTTTTTAATTATTAACTATAAAAAAGCATTTAAAAATATAATTCCAATTTTAACTTCATCATTTTTTATATTATTAATTACTTTATTTTATTGGCTACCTTTATTAGAACAAAGAATAATGGGTAGTTACCGAGTTTTTAAAGATGGTGTAATGGTACAAGGAACTTGGGGAAATGGTTTAAGTATATTTACATATTTTAATTTATTGGTAAATTTAAAAGATAATAGTGTTAAATATTATATAGATGTACTAACACTTATTATGTTAGTAGTATCATTAATTAATTTTAAAAAATATAATACTAAATTTTACAAATATATATTAATATTTGGAATTATTTCAATGATTTTAAGTAGTAAATTATTTCCTTGGGATATATTTCCTAAATGTTTTAGAATAATGCAATTTCCATGGAGATTTGTAACTTTTGTAAGTATTTCTGTAAGTTTAATTTCACCACTTTGTATGAATTTATTTAAAGATCAAAAGGTAATGTCATATGTAATATGTGGTATTCTCCTACTTCTTTCACAAGCTTTATTGCATTCATTTTCAAATGAGGTAATTGATATAGATAATTTTGATTTTAAGAGTGGTGAAGGTTTTCAACACGAATATTTTCCAAATAAATTATATGATAATTATGATCATTATGAAAATAAATCTATAGATGATATAGAAATAATAAGTGATAGTACTCCTAAATTAGAATTTAAGGTAAATACTAATTCTGTAACTGCCATAGAATTACCTCGTATTTATTACTATGGCTATACCTTAAAAGATGAAAATGGTAAAAAATATAAATTATCAGAAAGTGAGTATGGATTTATAGAAGCAAATTTAAGTAGTGGTGTATATACTTTAGATTATACAGAAAGTAATTTATATGTTATAATATCATTAATTAGTGTGTTAGTATATGGAGTGATAGTATGCAAAAAGAAATAAGTGTAATTATTCCTTGTTATAATGAAGAAGAATCCATTCCTTTATTTTATGAGGAAATAAAAAAAGTAATAAGAAAAATGAAAGTAGATTTTGAACTAATATTTATTAATGATGGTTCAAGTGATAATACATTATCTATTTTAAGAGATTTAAGTAAAAAAGATAAAATGGTTAGATATATATCTTTTTCAAGAAATTTTGGTAAAGAAGCAGGCATTTTAGCAGGACTTGAAAATTCTCGTGGCAAGTATGTTTGTCAGATGGATGTAGATTTACAAGATCCACCTTCATTATTAATAAGTATGTATGATGAAATTAAAAAGGGTACTTATGATTGTATAGCTACTCGTAGTGTATCTAGAAATGGTTATTCGTTTTTTAGAAAATTATTTACTAAATGGTATTATAAGATTATAAATAAATTATCTAAAACACCTATAGTAGACGGAGCAAGAGATTTTAGATTGATGACTAGACAAATGGTTTTATCTATACTTTCATTAAAAGAATATAATAGATATTCAAAAGGAATATTTTCTTGGGTAGGTTTTAATACTAAATGGATAACATTTGAAAATAAAGAAAGAGTAGCAGGCACTACTAAATGGAATTTTTTTAAATTATTTTCTTATTCAATTGAAAGTATAGTAGGTTTTTCTACAATTCCACTTTTAATTTCTTCATTTGTTGGTTTATTATTTTGTTTAATTGCTTTTATAATGATTATAGTTATAATAATTAAAACTTTAATTATAGGAGACCCTGTATCAGGATGGCCCAGCTTAGTTTGTATTATATTTTTTGTTAGTGGAATACAACTATTTTGTCTTGGAATATTGGGTGAATATTTAGCTAAAATGTATTTAGAAGTTAAGAATAGACCTGTTTATATTATTAAGGAGACTGAAGAAGATGTTAAAAATATATAAAAAGTATAATGAAATAATTAATTATGTTATATTTGGTGTACTAACTACTTTAGTTTCTTTAGTAACATACTATTTATGTAGTAAAGTATTTCATATATATTATTTAGTAAGTAATGTAATATCCTTTATAATATCAGTTTTATTTGCATATGTAACTAATAAAATATATGTATTTAAAAGTGATGCCAAGGGTTCTAAAGTATTAAAAGAATTATTTGCTTTTGTATCATCTAGAATATTATCATTCATTATAGAAAATGTAATATTGGTTATATTAGTAAGTGTAATTAAACTAGATGATATGATATCTAAAACAATTGTACAAATAATTGTTATAATACTTAATTATATATTGAGTAAATTAGTATTTTTAAGGAGTAAGAATGAAAAGAAGGTTAAATAAAAAAAGAGTAATTGACGCAGTTTTAGTACTAGTACTTATAGTCTGTTTTGTATTATTTTTAAATTGGTTTTTAAAAAGGGATGATACTACTATTAAAAACGATTCAACTGTAGAAACTGATAATAAAAATAAAGATGATAAACATGAAAATGGTGATAAACCTATTAATCAAACTACATATTTAAAAAATATTACATATACAGTTTCACTAGATAAAGAACTTGAAGAAAAAATAATAGAATATATGGATTTATATTATAAATCAATGAAAGAATTAAAAGAATATGATAGCAATATGAGTGATTTATTTTCTAATAAAGAACAAGCTCTTATAAATAATACAGCCATATCATTACTTGTAAATATAAGAAAATTAAAGAAAAATGATTTATCTCTTTATTCAGCTTATTACGATCTTGATATAGTTGATGTAGATAAAAGTGGTAATAGTGTAAGTGTTAAAGTATTAGAAAATAGTTACCTAAGATTTAATTTCATTAAAGATATTGAATCTAAAATATATGATATTGAAAACGATTTTACATTTACTAAAGTAGATGGAAAGTGGAAAATTTCTAAGTATGATAAGGGTCAAGATTTCTTTGTAATGGTAACTGATAAATATGAGGGTAATGGTTCTAGTGAACTTTCAAAAATTAAAGATGATTACATGGAAATAGTTAAAAATAAAGAAAAATCTTTAGAAAAAGATTATAATGATTATTTAAATAATACAGGTATAACACCTAAAAATTGTGATCATTCTTATGATAGGACTAAAGCATATAATTATGCTATATCTTGGGTAAACAAAAGAAATAGTAATTGGGTAAGTTATGAAGCAAATTGTCAAAATTTTGTTTCACAGGTTTTATATGCAGGTGGTATTCCTATGGATCATTATGGTTCTGCAGATTCATTTAAACAATGGAAATCTTATAGTGGAACTTACAATGAAGCTGAAGAAGCTAGTGGCCTTGTTTATACATGGACAAGTGTTCCTAGATTTAGATATTATGTAGAAAATAATACTGGATATGGACTATGTGCTACGCTTGATGAAAATTTATATTATGCAGAAGCAGGTGATGCTATTGATGTAGGTACTAAAGCTGCTAATAGACATGTTGTAATTGTAATTGATACAGTTAAAAAAGATGGAAAAGTAATAGATGTATTAGTTAATTCTAATACTGTAGATTTAGAAAATTATCCTATTTCTGCTTATGTATATCCTTATGTAAGTTTAATAAAAGTATACGGATGGAATGATTGATGAAAAAGAATGTAATTAAAATAGTTATTGCTATAGTACTTATTATAATTTGCTTAGTATTATATAATAATATTAATGAATCTAATATAGTAGAAATAGCTTTTATGTAAAATTCAGGAATATTTCTGAATTTTTTTTAATAAAAAAGCCACCTTAAAGTGGCAAAATATGTTTTACATCATTTGAAAATTTGAATTGTTATATCCTGTATTACCAACTAATCCTTCTAAAGTAGAAACTCTTCTTTCTAGATTACTAAGTTGTCTAGACATATTATTTATTTGAGTTTCAATACTTCCTTGATAATTAGGATAACTTTGCATGTTAGTTTGTTGTTGTGGTATTGATACCATTCCAATAGGCATTACTTGAGGTTGTTGCATAACTGGGTAAACAGGGTACATTGATGCACCACAATTTCTATCTTTTTTCAAATTAATTCCTCCTTTTTCTAATTAATTATATGCATTAGTTTATTTTTGGTGTATAATTAAATAGGTGATTATATGAGACTTAGAAACATAAAAGGTGCTTCTAGTATTATTTTAGAAAGTACCTACTTAATAAAAAATCCAATTTCATATAAGGGTAACTTTAGTAAATTATTTAATAATGATAATCCTATTGAAATTGAAATAGGAATGGGTAAGGGAAATTTTATAATAGAAAAAGCATTAAAAAATCCTGATATTAATTATATTGGTATAGAAAAATATGCTAGTGTTTTAGTTTATGCTGTAAAAAAATTAGAAAACCTTAATATACCAAATTTAAAAATAATTAATATTGATGCAAGTGAAATTAATGATTTATTTGATAAAGAAATTAGTAAAATATATCTAAATTTTTCAGATCCATGGCCTAAGAAGAAACATGCTAAAAGAAGATTAACAAGTTCTATATTTTTAGATAAATATAAATTTATATTTAAAAATGATGCTATAATAGAAATGAAAACAGATAATGAAAATTTATTTGAATATTCACTAGTTTCTTTAAGTGAAAATGGATACATATTGAAATTTGTTACATTTGATTTATATAGTACTGATGTTAAAGATAATGTTAAGACAGAATATGAAGCTAAATTTGTAGCTAAAGGGATGAAAATACATAAACTTGTAGCTATACAAAAACTTGACAGGTAATTATTGTCAAAAATATATTATTTTTGGTATAATAAGTATGGAGTAGGTGAAACATGAAGAAAGTCATATTAATTATATGCCTATTATTAGTAAGTGGATGTTCTATAGTTAGAATAGATACATCTAGTATTGATAATATAGTTTCAATAGTTTTATCAAAAGAGAATAACCTTTATAATCAAATAGGAAAAGGTTATAAATATTATATTCCAAGGGGTGTATCTTATATATCTACAAGTGATTATAATGATACATTATATTCTGATGGAATTTATTATTATTTATATGTTGATATAGTAAGTTACTATTATAATAAAGAGGTAACTTATACTGAAAATCCAGATAGTTATTATTCAAAAATATTTAATATAGATTCTAAAAAAGCTTATTTGGAAATAAATAAAGAAAATTCAAAATATTTAATAGAGTTTTGGTATAATTATTCAAAAATTGAAGCAATATGTGATTTAGAGGATATTAATGATATAGTACTTAATGCTTCATATATATTATCTACGGTTAAATTTAATAATAATGTTATAAAAACTGTACTTGATGATACATTTTTGGTAGCTGATGAAAAGTATGATATGTTTGAGTCAAAAAAACAAACAGATGACTTTTTAAAGCTAGATGGTGAGGAGGAATAATATGGGATTATTTGATAAAGTTAAAAATTTATTTACTGAGGAGGTAGAAGTTCCTGTAAAAAGTGAGGTTATACAAGTTGAAATTCCATCCCCTGTCAGGGAAGAAGTTAAAAATGATATTACTGATAGCAATATAAATAAAGAAATTAAAACTGAAGAAAAGCCTCAGGCTCCAATATTTTTTGACGATGAGTATTTTAAAGAATTAGAAAAACCTGCAAAGCCAAAAGTTGAAGTAAAATCAAGTTATATGAAAGAAAAACCTGAAAAAGAGAAAAAGTTTAAACCAACGCCTATTATTTCTCCAGTGTATGGGGTTTTAGATAAGAATTATAATAAGGAAGATATACAAGCAAAAAAACATACAACTAGTTATACTGCTGATTCAATAGATGAGGTAAGGAAAAAAGCATATGGTTCATTAGAAGATGACATAGAAACTACTTTATTTGGTTCATCTTCAATGTTATTTAAAGATGAGGTTAAAGATAAAGAAAAAGATTTATTTGATGATTTAACTGATGATGATATAAATATAGTAGAAGAAGAACTTGATAATACTAAAACATTAGATACTAAAGGTGAGCTATTTGATTTAATTGATTCAATGTACGAAGGGAAAGATGAAAAATGATAGATGTTAAAGATTTATTTTTAGTAATACTTTATATGTGTTTGATTATACTAGTAATAACATCAACTATAGCCATGATTAAATTAATTAGAACATTAAATAATTTAAATTCAGTTGTAGAAGATGTTAATATAAAAGTAAATAAGTTAAATGGAGTATTTGATATCGTGGATTCCATTACTGATTCTATAGCTACGTTTAGTGATAAAGTAAGTTATTTTGTAAGTAATGGAATATCAAAATTAACTAAAAGGAAAGGTGATAAAGATGAAAAAAAGAAAAATAGGTAGTTTTATATTAGGAGGTGCTTTAGGTGCATCACTAGGAATGTTATTTGCTCCTAAAAAAGGTAGTGAACTAAGAAGTGAATTAAAAGAAAAAATAAAAGAATTAATGGATTCATTAAAAGATGTTGATGCTTCTGAAGTAAAAGAAAATATAGAATGCAAAATTGAAGAAATCAAAGCTGAATTAGAAGATTTAGATAAAGAAAAAGTTTTAAAAATTGCTAAGAAAAAAGCTCGCGAGATTCAAGATAAAGCACAAGAATTAGTAGATTATGCCATAGAAAAAGGTACACCAGTACTTGAAAGTGCAGCATCTTCTGTTAGAGAAAAAGCAATCGAAGTTACTAAAAGTGTATTAGATAAATTAGAAAATAATAAATAGGATTTTCCTATTTTTTTTATTTACAATATATTTATATTTTGATAAAATTAAGTTGGTGATTTTATGACTTATTTAGATTATTCAGCTACCACACCAGTAAATGATGAGGTATTAAATACATTTAATTTTGTTACTAAAAAATATATGGGTAATCCTAATTCTTTACATAAACTAGGTGTAGAAGCTAAAAATGTTATTAATGCATCAACACTACAGATAGCTAAATTACTTAATGTTAAAGAAAATGAAATAATATATACAAGTGGCGCTAGTGAAGCTAATAATACAGTAATTAAAGGGATTGCTTATGAATATAAAAATAGGGGCAGGCGTATAATAAGTACTCGTCTTGAACATTCTTCTATATATGGACCTTTAAAACAATTAGAACTTGAAGGTTTTAAAGTGGATTATGTTAAGACAAATAATGGAATAGTAGACTTAAATGATTTAGAAAAATTAATGGATGATGATGTAATATTAGTTAGTATATGTACGGTTAATAGTGAAACTGGACTACTAGAGCCTATTGATGAAATTGGCAAGTTACTAAAAAAATATCCTAAATGTTTTTTTCATACTGACATGACACAAGCCTTAGGAAAAGTTAAAATTGATTTAAAAAATGTTGATTTAGCAAGTTTTTCAGCTCATAAAATATATGGCCTTGATGGAATTGGTTTATTATATAAAAAAGAAAATATTCATATTTCACCACTTATTAGTGGAGGAAAATCAACTACTATTTATAGAAGTGGTACGCCATGTGTAGGACTTATTGCCTCACTTTCTAAAGCTATTAGACTTAGTTTAGAATCTTTAGATAAAAGATATGAATATGTATCTAATTTAAATAATATTTTAAAAAAAGAGTTATCTAAACTAGACATTACAATAAACAGTAATGAATTTTGTATTCCTCATATTTTAAATATAAGTATTAATCCTGTTAAACCAGAAACTATGCTTCATGCACTTGAGGCATTTGATATATATATTTCAACTAAAACAGCTTGTTCAACTAGTTTAGAAAGTACATCAGTCTTTGAATTAACTCACGATCAAATTCTATCAAGATATAGTTTAAGAATAAGCTTATCTTATTTAACTAAAATGGAAGAAATTAATTATTTTATAGAAAAATTTAGTGAATGTTTAAATGAATTAAGAGGTGTTTTAAATGGAAAGAATAGATAAAAATAATTATTATTTAGATATTGCAGAGACGGTTGCTAAAAGAGGGACTTGTCTAAGAAGATTGTTTGGTGCAGTAATTGTTAAAAATGATGAAATTATATCAACTGGATATGTGGGCGCTCCAAGAGGAAGAAAAAATTGTTCAGATTTGGGTTATTGTATGAGAAAAAGATTAAATATTCCTCGCGGCGAAAGATATGAAATGTGTAGAAGTGTTCACGCTGAACAAAATGCTATTATATCTTCTTCACGTCGTGATATGCTATCATCTACACTTTATTTAGTTGGACTAGAATATGATGATTTTAAATATGTTAAGAATGCTATGCCATGTATGTTATGCAAAAAAATGATTATAAATTCTGGAATAGAAAAAATTGTTATAAGAGATGATAAGGAAAATTATAGAATTATAGAAACTAAAGAATTTGTAATTAATGATGATAGCCTAGAAGGAGTATATGGTTATTAATGAAATTAATTAAAATATCTTCATATGACTTAGTAGAATCTAAAAAATTATTTGAACAATTAGAAGAAGCTTTTCCTTCTATTAATCAAATTGAATATGATTATGATTTAGATAAAGAAGAAATTAAAAAATATGGAATAATTACAAAACTTCCAGTGATAATACTTTATGATAATGATAAAGAAATATCAAGAATAGTTGGAACTAAAAATATGGAATATATCTATAGTGTAATAAATAGAAATTAATTTTCTATTTTTTTGTATAAAAAAATATTAATTTATACATAATCTAAATAGGTGATTAAATGGCAAAATATAGAGTAGAAATATCTGGAGTTGATACTTCAAAAATTAAAGTACTAAGTAATGATGAGATGACTGAATTATTTAAAAAATATGCATCAGGTGATCCGTTTGCAAGAGAAGATTTAATAAAAGGAAATTTAAAGCTGGTTTTATCTATTTTAAAAGGATATGCAAATAGATGTGATAATATGGATGATTTATTTCAGGTAGGAACAGTTGGTTTAGTTAAAGCAGTAGATAATTTTGATTTAACCCAAGAAGTTAAATTTTCAACATATGCGGTACCTATGATTATGGGGGAAATAAAAAGATATATAAGGGATAATACAGGAATAAGAGTTACTAGAAGCTTGAAAGATATTGCGTATAAAGCAATGAAGGCAAAAGAAGAACTTACTAATTCGTTAAATAGGGAACCATTATTAGAAGAAATAGCAGAATACGTAGATATTCCTGCATCTTCCATAGTTAATGCATTTGAGGCTATAAAAGATCCTATGAGTATGCAAGAGCCTATTTTTAATGATGGTGGTGATACTATATATTTAGAAGAACAAGTTAAAGATGATAGTAATAAAGTAGGCGAAGATATGAGAATAATGTTAAATGATGCTATAAATAGTTTAAAAGATAAAGAAAAACTTATTATATATAAAAGGTATTTTGAAGGTATAACACAGCTAGAATTATCAGAAGCTATAGGTATATCACAAGCACAAATTTCAAGAATTGAAAAAAATGGATTAGAAAGTATTAAAAAATTAATAAGATAAACATAAAATTATATAGGTGGTAGTATGAGACTTTCTGAACTACAAAGCAAGGATATTGTAACTCTTGATGGTAAGTTAGTAGGTAATATAATAGATGTTATAGTAGACGATGGTAAAATTGTTAATATTGTCGTTGAAAAAAGTAAATTTATACTTTCTATGTTTTCTTCAAAAGATGAAATAGAAATAAAATGGTCACAAATAAAAACAATAGGTGATGATGTTATTTTAGTAGAATTATAGTTATGACAAGAATTTTCTTGTTTTTTCTTTTTATGTGATTGAAAAATAACATAATTTATGATAATATTTTAATAGATAAAAATAATATGTGGGTAAAATAATTCGCAAATTTTTTAAAATTTTAGAGGTGTAGATATGAAAATAGCAAATAGTAACCCTGGGGGGGGGCTTAACTAAGTATTATAATGACTCTTGAATTATTTATAAAAATTAAAGTATAAATAAGGAAAGAGGTAATTATAAATGAAAAATAAAAAAGGATTTACATTAATAGAATTACTAGCAGTAATAATAATACTAGCAGTAATAGCACTAATTGCAACACCAATAGTATTAAATGTAGTAGATAATGCAAGGAAGAGTGCTAATAAAGATTCAGTATACGGACTTTTAGATTCGGCTAAACTATACTATATGGAAAGTCTACTTGATGAATCAAAGAGTTTAAGTGGAAACTTAATATATAAAATAAATGTATCAGGAAGAAAACCAGATAGTGGAACTGTTTATATAAATGATAAAGGAGAAATAGCTTTAGCGGTAGTATATGATAAAACATGCTATATAAAAAATTATAGTGAAACAGATTTAACTGAGGCAGAAGATACAGAAAATTGTAATATATCATCATTACCAAGTGAACCAATAAGTAAATTATATAAGGATACGGTTTTAAATGGAGCAGATCCAGAACTAAAAGATAATTTAGTAGCAGTAACAATTAATACAGACGGAACTGTAAAAAAGGCAGATATATATAGTGAATGGTATAACTATACAAATAAGACATGGGCAAATGCAGTATTATTAACTGATAATGATACATATAGTGCAGGAGATACAATAAGTGAGGATGCCATAAAAGCATATTATGTATGGATACCAAGATATAAATATCAAATATTCTATGATGGAGTAAATGATACAACAAAACAGTTAATAAATATAGAATTTGAAAATAAAGATACTATAAAATCAAACGGTACAACAAAAGATAGTTGGTTAACACATCCAGCATTTACATTTGGAGATACAGAATTAAATGGAATATGGGTAGGAAAGTTCGAACTTACAGGTACTACAGCAAATCCGACAATAAAACCAAATGTAGAAAGTTTAAGAAATCAAAATGTAAGTACATTATTTTTAACAACACAAAAATTAAACACAAATTCAAGTATGTTAAAGAACTCAGAATGGGGAGCAATAGCTTACTTAACAACATCAATATATGGTCAAGGTTTAAATGAAGTTAGAATAAATAATTCATCTACATATATAACAGGGTGTGCAGCAAGTGTAGAAAATGGTGCTTCTTATAATGGATGTGAGAGGGAATATAATACAAGTATTGGATATCTTGCAAGTACAACCGGAAATATAAGTGGAATATATGATATGAGTGGTGGAGCATGGGAATATGTAATGGGAGTATTAGAATACAGTTTAAATAGTAATATTCCAGCAAGCGGATATAACAACACCCAATACAACTCAGGATTTAGTGGTAAAAATTTAAATGGAACTACAACAACTGGTGTATCATTTCCAAATTCTAAGTATTATGATATCTATAAATATGGAACAACCTATAATGATGGTGTTGCATATTCAAGATATCATTTAGGAGATGCAACAACAGAAATAAAGGGTTGGAATGGAGATTATGCATTTTTCGTTTACTCTAGTGTTCCATGGTTCATACGTGGTGGTTTCTATGGCGGTGGCACGAATGCCGGCGTCTTCGCGTTCAACTACGATTATGGTCGTGCCCACAGCTATTTCTCGGCTCGTGCAGTTTTAAGATAAAATATATAAATTTGATAACAAGAAATTAATTTTTCTTGTTTTTTTGCATTTTTTCAAAAAAATTTGCTCTAAAAAAAAGGATTTTAGAGATTTTTTTCGTATATAACTTATAGGAGGTGATTTATGAGGTTTCAAACGTGTAA
>CAKPNP010000013.1 GCA_934169415.1 uncultured Bacilli bacterium | reverse complement strand
GCCACGTAAAATAATCTACGTTCTTCTGCGTATGGATATTCTTCACAGCTTTCAAGCAATAAGTTTAAAATTGGTGCGTCTTGTATTTTACTTGGGAATCCCATTTTAGATTTTTTATTATTTATTATAAAGACATAATCTGCTTGTAGTCCTTTTGATTTATGTGCTGTAATATAATTCATTTTTAAATCTGGACGTTTAAAATATTTTACGCTAGTAAGTTCATTTATTTTATCGTACTTATAATCAAACATTCCACTTTCACTTAATAATTTAATATCAAAAGTGTATCTACCAATAAAAAATACACTACTATTTTTTTTTAAATCTTCTATTTTTTTGGCCATAAATTTAATAGCGTATTCATTTGTATATCCACTAATTTCACTTAATGGAAATCCATTTATATTGCTTTTACCTTTAATATCTTTTTTAATTTGGATAGGATTTTTCATAATAAAATTACTACTAATTTCTATTAGCTTTTGATTAAAACGATATGTAGTTTCAATTTTACTTATTTCTGCAGGACCCCAATATTTTTGAAAATTTAGAATATAAGAAATATCACTGCCAGTAAAACGATAAATACTTTGCCAGTCATCACCAACACAAAATATATTATAGTCACTAGATTTTCTCATACTATCAAGTAGTAAAAAACGGGACTTTGAAATATCTTGATATTCATCTACTATAACATACTTATAATGATGTTTATATTTTTTTTCTTGTATGTACTTTGTTGCTATATTAATCATATCGTTAAAATCAATTTCTTCATGTTCAATTAAGTAGTTATTGTATGCATCATATATGGGACTAATTAAAGAAATAATAATGTTATTGTTTTTGATATTTTTATTTTTAACATTAAGCTTTTGTAAGTCATCAGTTGTATATTTATTACTTTTCATAAGATTAATTATAGTTTCAAATAATTCTACAATTCCATCCAAATTAAAACCATTTTTATTTGATATCATATTCCATAATTCTTTTGAATCTTTTAAAGTTAATGTAACATTATTCTTAATTAATTTTTCTTTTAAATTATCAAGTAAATCTCCATCAAATAATTCATATGCGTAACATTCAATTAAAGTAGTATTATTTAAATTGTGTATTTCTCTTTTCCAACTCATAGATTTTTGATAAGCATCAGTAGCAGATAAATTATCTTTACCTTTAAAGTACGATGGAACATCGCCATTTTCATCTATTCCAAAATATTCAATGTAAATATTATATTCTGGTAAATAAAAATCTGGATAGTACTGTCCGTATTTATCAGTACGAGTATCTACTTTATAAGGTGCTTCATATACATATTTTATACTATTTTGGGTTAAAAAGTTTGCTATATCCATTTCACCATAACTTTTAACTGTTTCATTATTTATTGTAGTGGGTGGATTAAATTTTAAATATTCATCATATTCTGCTTGAGATTTAAAATCAAATTCCGATTTTAAGCTAACATGATTATATAGTATATAAGAAATTAATAAATTTAGATAATCATTTGACTCGATATTTATAAGTAACTGTTCTTTTACAAAATTGTACAAATTTAACTGCGTTATTCTTGGTTTTTTACCTTCTACTTCAGTTATAATATTTAATCCTAACTTATGAAATGTTGAAGCATCTATATTATATCCAGTTTCACTTTTGATACGTTTATCCATTTCTTTAGCAGAACTATTTGTAAAAGATAATACCAATATTTCATCTGGAAGACTTTTTTTAGTATTAATTAAATATTTAATTTTTCCAATTATAGTTGTTGTTTTACCAGTACCAGCTCCAGCAATAACTAAATGATTATGAAAATCTTTTACAATAGAACTCATTTGTTGTTTATCTAATTTTCTACCTTCAATGTCTCCAATTAATGTATAGGCATTATCAATTTTAGCATCGGCAACCTTATTATTATGAATATCTATATTTTCTTTAAAATTATCTAATATATTATCAAATTCATTTTTTTTTGATAATAAATTTTTATATTGTGTCGTTCTTTTTAAACTTCTAATGTTTACATTTGAAAAAATAAGTTCAAATTCATTTTTCCATTCATTTTCTTTTATAGGATCAATAAAAATTTCAAAATTTGAAAATAATGTATTAATTTCTTGTAATTTATTATCAAGTTTCATAACAAGATTATTGCATGTTTCATTTTCAATTTTTAATTTTTCTTTATAATTACTAATGATTGTCTTAATAAGATTCATAATATAACTCCTATATATATAGTTATGTTTACGTATCAAGTTAAATGAACGTATTATTTGAATTATTCTATTGATAAGTACTCTAAACTTCTATATTATTTATACCATGTTATTTTTTTATTGTAAAGACTAGCTGAATATTGCATAAGTAAAAATTTTGTAAATGGTAAAATAAATAATATTTTTAATAGGATATAAATAACGCAAATTATGGTATAATTATTTTGGATTAAGTTTAGGAGGTTTATTATGAATAAAACAGGATATCCAAGTATTGACAAACCACAAAATGATGGGATGAATTTCTTTAAAAGAAATCCAGTAATACCTAATATAAATATTTCTACAGCTATTGAATTATTAAGTACCTTTTATAGAGGAAGGGAAGCTATAGAGTGCAAAGATTTGATTTTATCATATAAGCAATTAATTAATTATTATCATACAATAAGTAGAGCTTTTAAAGAATTAGGAGTAAAAAAGGGAGATGTAATATCTATTTGCATGGACAATTATATTCAAGGTGTTGCTGCATTTTTAGCTTGTAATACACTTGGCGCAACCTCAACTTTTTTAAATTCATTTTCTCATGTCAGCGAAATTATAGAATATGTTAATGAGTTTGAATCACCTATTTTAATAAATTTTAATAAAACAGTAGAAACTAATGAAGAAATTAAGAAAAAATCAAATGTTAGATATATTATTACATTAGATAAAAAAGATGTAAATTCAATTGATATTAGTAAAGATTATAGAATTTCAAAAAATGAAAATTTAATAAATTTTAATTCATTAGGTTCTATAGCACAATTTCAAAAAGGGATTATTACAGGGCTTCATTCAAAAAAAGAAGATGCGTTAATACTTTTTACTAGTGGAACAACAGGAAAACCTAAGTCAGTAGTTTTATCAAATGAAAATGTGTTAGCAGCAGGTATATACTTACAAAATTCAAGTAATATAAAAACCAATACGCAAGATTTGAAAACTTTAGTATGTGTTCCTTTCACATATCCTTATGGCTTTGCAACTTCTACTTTAATGAGTCTTTTGAGTGGAAGAACAGCTATTTTAGCTCCAGATATGTCTAAAGATACAATTTCTGAATATTTATCTAAAAATCCAAATATGATATTTGGTAGTCCAGCTTTATTAGAATTAATTATGAAAAACATACCTTCTACTCAAGATTTATCGTCTATAAATACTTTTATATCTGGGGGCGATTATCTTACTCCAGAGGCTAATTTAAGGGGAATGCAATTTTTTAAAGAACATGGTGCAAATGTTGAAATCGGAAATGGATCTGGAAATGCAGAAACTGTATCATGTGGAACAAATCCTGTAGGAATTGAGATAAGACCAGAAACTGCAGGAAAGGTTCTTACTGGAACTGATGCAATTATTGTTGATCCAGACACTTTAGAAGAAAAAAAATATGGTGAAATTGGTTTAATGTGTGTATCTGGAAAACATGTTTTTAAAGGCTATTATAATGCTCCTGAACTAACGGCTGAATCGAAATTTATAAAGAATGGTAAAGAATATTTTAAAACGGGTACAATTGGTTTTATTGATTCTGATGGCTATTTTACAATTACTAGTAGACAATCAAGATTTTATATAAAATCATCTCTTAATAAGGTATATTGTGACAAAATTCAAAATATTGTTTGTAAATTGGATATTGTTAAAGATTGTGCTGTAGTAAAAGTTCCAAATGAAGATGAATTATTTGTGAATAAAGCTTATATTGTTTTAAATGATGGAATTAAAGAATCACCTGATATAATTGAGTATATAGATAATTGCTGTAATAATGTTATTGAGGATCGATTTGGTAATAAGTTCCAATTAAAAGATTTTGAAGTTCCAAGTTATTTTGAAATTGTTCCAGAATTACCTAGAAAAGCTGGAACTGATAAAGTTGATTATTCTTTATTAGAAGAAGAAGCCAAAAATGAAATAAATGTTTCAAAAATAAATAATGGAGTAGGTGTGTAAATGTCTAGTGGTATATTTTTTCCAATTTCCGCACTTCCTTTTATTATTTTAATAATTATTTTATTCTTTAGAAAAAAAAGAATCATAAATGAAGACACTAGAATATATAAATTCTTAATATTATCAAATTTATTGGGATTAATAATAGAAATTTTATGCACTTTTGCATCTTATATTTATAATGAATTGCCTATTGTAAGCAATATTATTTATAAGGGATATTTGTTATATTTAATCACTTGGATTGGGTTATTATTATCTTATATCCATTCGATAAGTTCAAAGAAAAGTGAAAAGGAAATAAAATATGTTAAAAAGATATTTAGAATTTTATTATTAATAGAATTTATATTTGTTTCTTTTTTACCGCTTGATGTTGTAATTAGTACTGATTTTAAAACTAGATATACAACTGGCCTAGCGGTATATTTTACTTATTTTATATCTTTAATAGATATTATAATAATGATTATTTTACTAATCAAAAATCGTCATAATTTAAAAAATAAGAAATATATTCCTGTATACTTTTTCTTTGTGATAGGTTTTATAGCTATTATGTTACAAGCAATATTTCCAGAATTATTATTAATGACTTACGCAGAAACATTTGTTTGCGTTTTGATGTATTTTACAATAGAAAATCCTGATTTGAAAGTGTTAGGGGAAATGGAATTAGCTAAGAATCAAGCGGAAAAAGCAAATCGTGCTAAATCTGATTTCTTATCGAGTATGTCACATGAAATTAGAACTCCCTTAAATGCTATAGTAGGATTATCAGAGGATAATCTAGCTTATCAAGATAAATTGCCTCTTGATGTAATAGAAAACTCTAAAGATATAGTTAATGCTTCACAAACATTACTTGAAATAGTTGGTAATATATTAGATATAAATAAAATTGAAGCTGGAAAATTAGAAATAACTGAAAATCCATATAATTTTAGAGAAGAAATAACCAAAATGTGCAAGGTTACTATAGTAAGAATCGGGGAAAAGAATATTAAATTTAATTTGAATATCGCGGAAGATATTCCTTACGAATTAATTGGAGATAAAGTACATGTAAAAGAAATTATTAATAATTTACTTACTAATTCAATTAAATATACTGAAAAAGGCCAAATTGATCTAACCATAAAATGTGTTAATGATTATAATAAAAAAATTTCAAATGTTATAATTACTTGTCAAGATACTGGTAGGGGAATTAAACCAGAACTAATTAATAAATTATTTACAAAATTTGAAAGACTCGATATAGAAAAAAATACAACAACAGAAGGAACTGGTTTGGGACTTGCAATTACTAAAAATTTAGTTGAAATGATGGGTGGCAAAATTAATGTTCAATCAAAATTTGGATATGGTTCAATTTTTATGGTTAATATTCCACAAAAAATTGGTGAAATTAAGACTGTACCAGAATATGAATTAATGGATACGTATAATAATCAAGTAGATATGCAAACGAAAACTAATTTATTTGATATGAAAGAAAATGTTATAACTAATTATGGAAATAAAAAAATATTAATAGTTGATGATAATAAATTAAATATAAAAGTAGCCAGTAAATCACTTAAAGATTTTAACTTCGAACTAGATGAATGTTACGATGGCGAGGAGTGTTTAAATAAAATTAATGAGGGCAATATATATGATTTAATATTAATGGATATTATGATGCCTAATATGAGCGGTGAAACATGTATAAGTGAATTAAAAAAAATACCAACATTCAATACACCAGTTATAGCACTAACTGCAGATGCAGTATCTGGTGCAAGAGAAAAATATATTAGTGAAGGATTTATAGATTATATTGCAAAACCATTTGGTAAAGACCAAATAAAAGAAAAACTTAATATAATTTTTGCTAATTCAAAAACAGGTGAAATAAACATTAAAACTACTGGAAAAATAAATTGGGATAACGTTCCTATTTATTCTACTGAAACCGGAATGATAGAAATGCCAAGTGAGATAAGTAATGAAAACCATTAAATATTAAAAAACTTAAACTTTTTGAAATATGATACTTATAATGATATTATCTGATTTATTTAAAGAGAGTTTCTTGGAAAACATGAAAGAAAAATTATTAAATAACAATTTTTAATACCCAAAAAGTGAAGAAATTCGCTTTTTTTAATGCTTTAATTAAATTATTTGTAACTACTTCGTAATCTCCTAATTGCCTATATTGATAGTTTATATGTTTAAAATCGTTTAAATTAACTAGTTTTAATAATATTTTGGGTAAATTATTATAAGTTAGTCCTTTAAAAGGCATAGTTTTGAAATGATTTAAACGTATTAATTTATAATCATTGTGATACTCATCATCTAATATAATTTGTTATTTCATTATTTTCAAGTAGTCAACTATACCTAATAAACGCGATGGTAACTTTAGATTACTCAAACTTCTTTCAAAATTTGATTTATAAAATCAATATTAAATATTATATATATATATAATTTCTCAAATTGATATTTTAATATTTTTTTCTAGTCTCTATTTTGTTCATTTGTCGAGAACTTATTATAACCACTTCGGCATTATATATTTGAACTAATAGGTTTTGAACTCCAACACTTTTTGATAAAAATTCAGAGTAATTATCATTAAAAACTCCATCTATATCTCAAAATATTATATTTTCATAAATCATCCTAAAAAATAAAAACTTGATACTTATGTATCAAGCTAAACGAACATATTGGTTCGAATCATTCTATTGGCAGGGGTAGCAGGATTTGAACCCACATGAACGGTTTTGGAGACCGGCATGCTACCATTGCATCATACCCCTAAGACAAATTGATTATAACATATATTATAATCAATTTCAATAACATTTAAAAAAATAATAGTTTAATAATCATATTTTTCTAAATTCATTATTCTTAATTGCAATTTTTTTTTCATTATCTAAAATTTCTTTAGTTAATAATGGCTCTTGTTTTATAATACTACTGTCATATTCAGAGCATATTTTTTTTAAATTTTCAAAATCATTTTTAATACTAGCTAAAGCTAAAACTAATTTTTCTTTATATTCAATATTACTCAAATTATTAATTCTTTTATCTATTGAGTTTAGTAGTTCTTGAAAATCTAAAATTTTTATATTCATGTCTACTGAATCTCTAATGATAGTGTTATTTTTTTCTTGGCTGTCTTTAAGATTTAAGATTAAATTAAAAATAGTTTCTTTATCTATTTTTTTAGGAAGTCTATTTTTATCGAATACTAAACTATTTAGGTAAATTTTTTTTCCAAAATTACTAAAGTGGTCATAACTAGTCTCCAAATTCATTTCATAATTAGAATTTGTTGTTTTATAGCTAATAGCTTCTCCATAATTGGGTATTACTTCTATATTATCTACATAAACTACTTTAAAATTTATTTCAAATATTTCATCAGCCTTATAAGTTTTTTTAGTGAAATCAAATTCTTCATCTAAAATAAATTTTTCGAATCCTAAATATTTTAATTCTTCTAATACACCAAGAATTTTTATAATTTTACTTTTATTATTCATAATATATTTATAAACGATACTTGTTTCATATTTAACATCTAATTCTATTAAAAATTCATTTATTTGTGAATATTTATTTATTGTGTCAATTACTGATTTATTTTCATTATAAAATTTTTTAGCTTTTTTAGCCCCAATTTTAAAATTTCCGGTAGATACCTCATATAATTGTTGTACAAAGGATTCATAGTTTTTTGCGTTTATAGATGATAAATTTTTTCTAAATTCTTCAAATTCATTTATTATATGGCAAAATGCAATCATATTTTTTGTATTAGCACTGTTATTATTGTCTTTATCAAAGCATATATCGTAGTATAAATTTTTCATAAATTAACCCCTCTTTCGATTTATGGCATATATTATAACTTTTTTTCCGTTTTTGTCAAATTAAAAGTTATTAACATATAAGTTTATAAGTAAAAAAAGCTATGCAGCTCTTTTAAATACTATATAACTTATTATATCAAGTATAGAATATATAATTATAAATAGTCCTATAACACTTAATACTAAATTTGTTTTTAATGAAACGTAAAAACCTAATGCAATTATTAATATACCGATGATTAAATCAACATAGTAAGATACTTTATCTGATTTAAATGCAGTAGAATCAATTATTTTAATTATTCCACAGTATATTAACCAAATTCCAACTATTAATCTTATAGTAGTTTCAATAAATGAAGAAAAAAATATAACAATTAATCCTAATACAATTAATATAATACCACTTATTAATTTGATGTTTTTTTCAATATTTAAATTTTTAAGTGTTTTTATATATCCTAATATATTAATAATTCCAATTAATATTAATACTCCACCAGCTATGTAAGATAGAAATTTAAGGATTCCGCCTGGGTTAGTAAATAATACTATACCAAATAATAAAAATATAATAGAACTAAATAAGTTGTTTTTGCTATTACTAACAATTATTTCTACTTTTTTCATATAATCACCACCATAATTATATCTTAAATTATGAATATAATCAAGTTGACAAATATATAAACAAGATATAAAATAATCAAATAAGACATAGTGTATATAAGGAGGAAAAATGTTAGAAATAAAAAATATAAGTAAAGTTTATAAAACAGATAATTTAAAACAAATTGCTTTAGATAATGTTTCTATAAATTTTAGAGATAATGAGTTTGCTTCGATTTTAGGTCCTTCAGGCTCAGGTAAAACTACACTTTTAAATATAATAGGTGGTCTTGATAAGTATGATACCGGGGATTTAATAATAAATGAGGTAAGTACAAAAAAATATACAGATAGAGCTTGGGACAGTTATAGAAATCATAGAGTTGGTTTCGTATTTCAAAGTTATAATTTAATATCTCATCAAACAATATTACAAAATGTTGAACTAGCTTTAACTTTATCTGGTGTATCAAAGCAAGAAAGAAGAAAAAAGGCTAAAAAAGCACTAAAAGAAGTTGGATTAGAATCACATATTAATAAAAGACCAAATCAATTATCAGGTGGTCAAATGCAAAGGGTTGCAATAGCACGTGCATTGGTATCTGATCCTGATATTATATTAGCAGATGAACCAACTGGTGCTTTGGATTCTGAAACAAGTAAACAAATAATGGATTTATTAAAAAAGGTTGCGAAAAATAAGTTAGTTATTATGGTAACACATAATCCTGAATTAGCTTCTTTATATTCAACTAGAATAATAGAATTAAAAGATGGAGTTATAATAAGTGACTCAAATCCTTATGATGGAAGTAAGAATACTAAAAAAGATTTAGAAACTGAAAAAAGAAAAAGTAAAAAAACATCTATGAGTTTATTTACAGCTTTATCTTTATCTTTAAATAATTTAATGACTAAAAAAGGTAGAACTATATTAACTTCTTTTGCGGGATCTATTGGAATTATTGGTATAGCTTTAATATTATCTTTATCAAGTGGTTTAAATAGTTATATAAAAAAAGTAGAAGAAGATACTTTATCACTTTATCCACTAACTCTTGATAAAACTAGTATGGATAGTACAACTATAATGACTACACTTATGGAATCAAAAGAAAATACAAATAATTATAATGATAAGGTATACTCAAATAACATAATGACTGATATGTTATCATCTATGGCTAAGGGATCTAATGTTAATGATTTAAAGAGTTTTAAAGAGTATATTGAAAGTGGTAAGACAAATATATATGATTATGTAAGTGAAATAAGATATAAATATGATATATCACTTAACATATATAAAGAAAATAATGATGATATAATAAAAGTTAATCCAAGTACAGTTTTTGAAAATCTAGGGTTAGGTGATGATACAAAAACTAGTATGAGTAGCATGATGGCTATGGGAGAGATGGATTCATTTACTGAGTTAACTAGTAATAAAGAATTATTAAATAATAGTTATGAATTAGTTGCAGGTAAATTACCAGAAAACTATGATGAATTGGTCTTAATAATGGATAAAAATAATCAAGTTAGTGATTATGCTTTATATTCACTAGGATTATTAGATCAAGAAGAATTAAGAAATAGCTTACAAAAAATAATGAGTGGTGAGGCTATTGATAAAAAAGAAGTAATTAGTTATGATTATGATAAAATAATTGGTTTAAAATATAAATTAGTTTTAAATACAGATTACTATCAAAAACAAAATAATATATGGATAGATAAATCTAAAGATTCTAGTTATATGAAAAAAGTAATTAATAATGCTATAGAACTAAAAGTAGTTGGTATAATTAAAATTGGTGAGGATTCTAAAGCAACTACAACTGGTGTTATAGGATATACTAAAGAATTAACTAATTATGCAATAAATAAAATAAATGAAAGTAAAATAGTTAAAGAACAATTAAATAATCCTGATGTAAATATTTTTACTGGTTTAAAATTTTCTAATACTGAGTTTTCTTTAAATGATTTAACAGCTAGTCAAAAAAAATATTTGCAAACATTATCAAAAGAGGAATATGCTAATGTAATAGCTCAATATATGGAAAATTCTAAATCTACTTATTTGGATAATTTAAATATATTAGGTGTATGTTCCATAGATAATCCTAGTAGTATAGAATTATATCCAAAAGATTTTGAAGCAAAAGATTCTATAATATCTATTATAAATGATTATAATTCTACATTAGAAGATGATAAGAAAATAGTATATACTGATATAGTTGGAGTAATGATGAGCTCTGTTACAACTATAATTAATGCAATAAGTTATATATTAATTGCTTTTGTAAGTATATCACTTGTTGTTTCATCTATAATGATATCTATTATTACATATATTTCAGTAATTGAAAGAACAAAAGAAATAGGTATTTTAAGAGCAATTGGGGCAAGTAAAAAAGATGTAACTCGTGTATTTAACGCTGAAACATTTATAGAAGGACTATTTGCTGGAGTATTAGGCATATTAGTAACAATACTTTTAAATATCCCAATAAATTCTGTAATAAAATCTATAACTGGAATTTCATCTTTATCTAAATTACCTATAGTAGGGGCTATAATATTAGTTGTTATTTCAGTTCTTCTTACTTTATTTGCTGGTCTTGTTCCATCTAATATGGCAAGTAAAAAAGATCCTGTTATATCACTTAGAACGGAGTAATTATATGAAAAAAATAATAAATTTAATAATAACATTAATAGTAGGATTTATAGTGTATTATTTTACACTTCCTGCTATTAATATTCATTCGTTTGGTTTTTGGTTTTTTATATTCTTTTTAATTATGTTATATACATTTTTATCATTTATAACATTATCTATAAATAATATAGATTTGATTGTTAAAAAAAGAAAAGTTAATAAAATGAGTAAAATAATTTATATATTACCTCTTATTGTAATAAGTGTATTTTGTTTGATTTTGATAATTAATTTTATAAATACACCATTATTAAATTCAAAATCTTATTATGAAAGAATATCTATAACTGATGGAAATTTTGCTACAGATGTAGCTTTAGTTGATTTTAATAAATTAGCTTTATTAGATAAAGATTCATCAGAAAAATTAGGCGATAGAGTTATGGGGCAAATGACAGATTTAGTATCACAATTTGATGTATCAAATATGTATACACAAATTAATTACAATAATACTATAATTCGCGTGACACCATTAGAATACTCTGGATTAATAAAATATTTTACTAATCATAAAGATGGAGTAAAGGGTTATATAACAGTTGATTCTGTAACGGGTGAAGCTAATTTAGTTAGATTAGATAAGGGTATGAAATATATGCCTTCTAGTATATTAAATGAAGATTTATATAGAAAATTAAGATTTTCTTATCCAACTGAAATATTTGGTGAAGTATCATTTGAAATAGATGAAGAAGGTAATCCATATTGGATTGCTCAAACAATAAAATATACAGCAGTTGGTATGAAAAAAGATATTAGTGGAGTAGTTGTATTAAATCCTGTTACTGGAGAATCTATAAAATATGATGTAAAAGATGTACCAACTTGGATAGATCATGTATACTCAGCTGATTTAATTATTGAACAAGTTAACGATTGGGGAAGCTATAAAAATGGATTTATAAATTCATTGTTTGGTCAAAAAGAAGTTGTAATGGCAACAGAAGGCTATAATTATTTAGCTATGAATGATGATATATATTTATATACAGGTATAACTTCAGTTGTTACAGATGAATCTAATATAGGATTTATATTAACTAACTTAAGAACAAAAGAAACTAAATTTTATAATGTAGCTGGAGCTGAAGAATATTCAGCAATGGCCTCAGCTGAAGGTGCTGTACAACAGATGAAATATACATCCACATTCCCACTAATAATCAATTTAAATGGTAAACCAACATATTTAATGAGTCTAAAAGATAATGCTGGATTAGTTAAAATGTATGCATTTGTTGATTACCAAGATTATCAAAAAGTAGTAGTAACAGATGCTAATGAGGGAATTAAAGCTGCAGCAAAAAATTATTTGGGTAATGCAGTAAATTCTGATCAAACTAAAACTTCAGAAATAAAAGTTACAGCTATTAATTCCGCTGTTTTAGATGGCATAACACATTACTATTTAAAATCAAATAATGATATTTATAAGGCTAGTATTAAAGTAAGCGAGGATATACTTCCATTTGTAAAAGTAGGAGATATTCTTAAAATAACTTATATTAGTTCAAATGTTAATGAAATTATTAAAATAGAAGAGTAAAATCTTCTTTTTTTTGATATACTTATTTTAGGGTGGTAAAAGTGAGGCATAAAATATATAATTTATTAAAAATAAAAACTCTTAGTTATGATGAGTTAATAATATTATGTGATGATGATATAATATTTAGTTTAATTAAAACGTTATATGATTATATAAATGATACTGATTCTATGGATTATATTAAAAACTTAAAGAAGACATTAATTAATTTAATATCAGATGAGTATAAAAATATAAATGTTATAATAAAAGAATTAAATATTTTACTTCATAAAATATATGATAGTGAAATTAAAAATAAAAGTGAAATTATAAATAATATACAAAGTATCAATGATTTATTTTTATCAGTTAAAAAAATAATAGATTCTCATGACCAATTTGAATTTATTTATAGTATTATTTTTGATATTAAAAATATTTCATATTTAAGGCAGATTTTAAATTTATATCCATATTATATTAATTTACAAGATAAAGATGGTAACCATATCTTTATTAAATTAATTGAAAACTTAATTATTAGTTGTGATCCTATTTATATAGATAGTGTTATTCATGAATTTATTAGTAAACCTAAATTTAAATTGAGTAATAAAGAGTATATTTATGTATCTAAATTATTAAAATTAGAAATATTAAAACAAGATTCTAAATTAGATTTTTATAAAAGTATTTTATCTTCCTTAGAAAATAATGAAATAACTGTGGAAAACATGGATTCATTAAATAAAAAGTATGATATTAAAAATGGTTTTTCTATTCTTGAACGTAGTGAAATAAATATGCCTCGTGATTATATAATTACTATAGACTCAGAATCAACTCTTGATATGGATGATGCTTTAAGTATTAAAGATTATGGGGATTACTATAATTTAAAAGTGTATATTGCAAGAGTAGATACATATATAAAAGAAAATTCACATTTGGATAAGGAAGCTTTAAGAAGAAGTGAAACAATATATTTATCAGACCAAATAATTCCAATGCTTCCAGTGGAACTTTCTAATAATATTATATCTTTAAATAATTTATCTAATAAATCTGTTTTTGTATATGAAGTTAAAGTTTATAAAGATGGTACAGTTGGTGATTTTAAAATATATAGTGATTATATTATGGTGGATAAAAAATGTTCATATAAAGAAGTTGATGGTATACTTTCAAAACCAAGTGATGACACATTAAGTAAAACTTTATTAAATTTAAGTGATATGGCTTTAATATTAAAAAATAAAAATCCAGATAAAACTCTTTATAGAGTTATTGAAGATACTTTAAAAAAAGATATATATTATAATAAAAATGAATATCAAAAAAGAACTAATTCTGAAATAATAGTAGAAGAGTCAATGATATTAGTAAATAGATTAACAGCTGAGTTATTTAGTAATTTAAATTATCCATTTATATATAGATGTCATACTACACCTGATAATACAGAAAATTATTCTAAATTATTAGATTTAAAAAATACTGTGGATAAAAATTATGTAGATAAACAAAAATATATTAAATTATTAGATTCATTATCTAAAATGTATCCTAAAGCTTATTATACGATTAATAATATTGGACATTTTGGCCTTTATTTAAATTATTATTCACATTGTACATCTCCAATTAGAAGATATCCTGATATATTACAACAAAGATTACTTACAAATTATATATTAAGTACTCCTAATAGAGAAAATGATAATTATTATAAAGAACAAATTATTAAAGTTTCAGAATATTGCAATAAAAGGATGCAAGAAAATCTATTATACGAAAAAGAATATGAAAGAATTAAAACTTTTATTAAATAATTATTTAGTCAAAATGTTACTTTTGTGATATAATTTATATAGGTGATTTTATGAATAATAAAATGGAAGCTGTAAAACTTATTAAGGAAAAATTATCTGGAGATTCATATTTAACTTATAAAGACATAGCAGATATAACTAATTATCATCCTAAATATATTTTGAAATTAAAAAAAGAAATATTGGATGGTACTATTTCATTAGTTCATGGTAATAAAAATAAAGAACCTATAAATAAAATGAGTCAAAAAGAAAAAGATTATATAATAAGTTTATATAAAAGAAGTACTGTAAGTATATTAAGATTTTGTAAATTTTATAATAGAAGAAGTTATTCATGTGTGTATTCAGTTTTAAAGGAAGCTGGACTAGTTAAATAAATTTATTATAACGGGAATATAAAAAATTCTCGTTTTTGTTTATTTTAAAATGTTAAAAGGTAAGATTTTACATTGTTAAATATCATATTTTAATAATTAGTCAATTTATGTAATTTCAATGATTAATTTTTTTGACAAAACTAATGATAAACGATATAATTTCATTAGTTTTGTCAAGAAGTATATTATGAAATGATTTTAATGATATTTAATTTAGTGTATTCTCATATATCGAAATAAACATTAAATAGTTAGATTTTTTTTAAATGATTAAGTAGTGCTTTTAAAATAAATTAATATATCATTGATAAAATGCTTGACTTGCTATATAAAAAGGTGTATATTGTATACAATTTATTTGAAAGGATGATGATTATGAGATATCTTTTTAAATCTATTTATAATGTAACATGCTTTCAAGTGATGATGTTTTAAACACGGTTAATGGTTAACTGTGTTTTTTTTTAAATAAAGGAGTGATTTTTTATGACAATTGAAGAATTAATTAGTAGTGTTAGTTATTGTGATGAAAAGGGTATTAGTGATATTAAAAGAGCTTATGAATATGCTAAAGAATTGCATAAAGGTCAGTATAGACAAAGTGGTGAAGAATATATAACTCATCCATTAAATGTTGCTTATATATTATCTACATTACATGCTGATTCTGATACAATTGTAGCAGGACTATTACATGATGTAATAGAGGATACAGAAACAACAAAAGAAGATATTAGTGAAAATTTTAATAAAGATGTTGCTAATTTAGTTGATGGTGTAACTAAAATTAGTAAGCTTAATTTTTCTACTAAACAAGAACAAAATATGGCAAATACTAGAAAAATAATAACTGGTATTACTAAAGATGTTAGAATTATAATTATTAAATTAGCTGATAGACTTCATAATATGAGAACACTTGATTTTAAAACAGAATTTAAACAAAAAGAAAATTCTATGGAAACTATGGAAATATTTGTTCCACTTGCTTATTATATAGGTGCTTATAGAATAAAATCAGAATTAGAGGATTTATCCCTTCAGTATTTATATCCTGAACAATATAAAAGAATAGAAGAAATAAAACTTAAAATAGAAGCTGATAGTAGTGCTTGTTTAAATGAAATGTACATGAAAATTAATGATATATTAAATGATAAGGATATACCACATGAAATAAAAATAAGGACTAAAAATATATATGGTATATTTAAAAGATTAAATGATGGTCATAAGTTAAATGATATTCATGACTTATTATCTTTAAAAGTTATGGTAAGCAGCATAGAACAATGTTATCAGACATTAGGGTTTATACATTCTTTATATCATCCTATAAATAATAAATTTAAAGATTATATATATAATCCTAAAACAAATATGTATAGAAGTATACATACTACTGTATTTGGTGAAGATGATAGATTAGTTCAAACACAAATTAGAACTTTTGATATGGATAAAATAGCATCTTTTGGTCTTACAGCATACTGGGATATTAAAAAAGATAACATAAGAGATGTAATGCAAGAAGAATTAAAAAATAAGTATCAATTTTTTGATTCATTAGTACAAATAGATAAGTCATTTGATGATAATAAAGACTTTGTTTCACAAGTTAAGAATGAACTATTTTATGACAAAGTATATGTATATACACCAAAAGGAGAAATAATAGAACTTCCTAAAGGTTCTACTGCTATTGATTTTGCTTATAGTATTGAAACTGAGTTAGGTAATATGATGGTATCTGCTATTGTTAATGATTCTGTGGTAAACCCAGATTATATATTAAAAAATAAAGATAGAGTAAGAATTGTAACAGATATAACATCTTATGGTCCAAGAGAAGATTGGATTGATAAGGTAAAAACTACGAATGCTAAAAGTAAAATAATGGAATTTAAGAAAAATTAATTACATTAAGGTGGTGTTGATAAAATGAAAATAGGTGTATTAGAAATAATATAATAATTTATAAATTGTGTAGTAAATTTAATAAAACAAATTAAAGAAAGGATAAAATAATATGAAATATGAAATGAAATTACAACCTGAATATTATAATTTTATACTTAATGGTACAAAAAGAATTGAAATTAGACTTTATGATGAAAAAAGACAACAAATTAAGATTGGGGATATTATAAAATTTTTAAAAGAACCTGATTTAACGGAATCATTTGATGTTAAAGTAATTGGTCTATTAAGGTATAGTTCTTTTGAGGATATGTTTAAAGATTTTGATATTTCTGTTTTATCAGATAAATCTATGACAAAAGAAGAATTAATTACTGTTCTTGAACAATTTTATACAAAAGAAAAACAAGAAAAATATGGTGTTTTAGGAATTAGGTTTGAGTTAATATAAGATAAATTATAAAATTTACAAGTATTTTATAATTTTATAGGTTACAGTCTTTTTTTATAATAATTATTTTATTGCTTTTAAACTATTAAAAATATATAATATACTTAGTAGTAAATAAAGGTATATTATTTTAATATTAGTATTTGTATATTGAATTTGACATAATTGAAAAACGTGATATAATATGTGCAACAAAAGGGGGAGAATATGGAAAAAGAGTATTTATTAAAATTGAGAGAACGTTTATCAAATTTATCTGAAGAGGAAAAAAAATTAAGAAATGTATATTTGTCGAATTTTGCAAAAGGGCTTGTGCAAGGTCCACAATTAGAGTATGATTCATTAAACAAAAATTGGCTAAAGTATTATTCTGTAGAGCAAATAATGCATGATATGCCAAAAATGTCAATATATGATTATATGATGAAGAATAATCTTGAACATAAAGATGACTGTGCAATTAATTATCTTGGTAAAAAAATTACATTTGGTGAATTTGATAAAATGATAGATGACTGTGCTAAAAGTTTTAAATTAAATGGTGTTAAACCTGGCGATATAGTTACAATATGTATGCCAAATACACCTGAGGCTGTTATAAGTTTTTATGCATTGAACAAAATTGGTGCTATTGCAAATATGATTCATCCTTTATCAGCACAAAATGAAATAAAAAACTTTCTAAATGAAGTTAATTCAAAGATGATAATCGTTATTGATATTGCTTATAATAAAGTTATAAATATAGCAGATGAAACAAAATTAGAAAAAATTGTAACTGTAAAGGCATCTGATTCAATGCCATTTATAAAAAAATACTTTTATAATATTACTAACAAATCAAAATTAATACGAGATGATAGATATGTTAATTGGAATAATTTTATTAAAAGTTCAAAGATGCAAAAGGAAAACATAGAAAAAATCGAATACAAAAAGGATAGGACATCGGTAATATTGCATACTGGTGGAACAACTGGTACCCCTAAAGGTGTCGAATTAACTGATGATAATTTTAATTCCATGGTAGAGCAATTTATAATATCAGCTAGCAATTTTGAACGTAAAGAAAAGATGCTGACAATAATGCCTGTTTTCCATGGTTTTGGATTATGCAGTTCAGTTCATTTACCATTGTCGGCTGGTGTAACAATTATATTAATACCTAAATTTAATTCAAAAAAATTAGATAAATTATTAATAAAAAATAAACCAAATCATATAATTGGTGTTCCAACACTATTTAAAGGAATGATAAACAATAAAAAATTAGATAAAGTCGATTTGTCATTTATTAAATATATTGTATCAGGCGGTGATTTAGTAAAAGATTCATTAGAGACTGATATAAATGATTTTTTAAGAAAGCATAACTCTAAGGCAAAATTGAGCAAGGGATATGGCTTATCAGAAGCTGTGGCTGGTGTTACTTTTGCTTATGATTGTTATAATAAACCTGCATCAATAGGAATTCCGATGGTCGCGACAGATATTAAAATTGTTGAACCAAATACTGATAATGAATTGAAAAATGGGGAAATTGGTGAAATATGTGTTTCAGGTCCAACTGTTATGAAAAAGTATTATAAAAATGAAGTAGAAACCAATAATTCAATAATAGCTGGAAATTTGCATACTGGTGATATGGGGTATTTTGATGGTGAAATATTATATTATTCACAAAGAAAAGGAGATATGATAATATCAAGTGGAGTGAATGTTTACCCAATTAATATTGAAAAAGTTATAGAAACGCATGATGCTGTTGCCTCATGTGCTGTAATTGGAATATATCATCCGTATAAAATACAAGTTCCTAAAGCGTATATAGTCTTAAAACCAGGGTATGAATTAACTAAAGAATTAATCGATGAAATTGATACTTTATGTAGAAAAAATTTAAATATTTACTCAATTCCATATAAATATGAGTTTAAAGATAAATTACCAGAAACATTGTTAGGTAAAGTAAGTCATAAAAAATTAGAGGAAGAAAATAAAATTAAAATTTTAAAAAAATAAGGGTGGCGATTTTAAATGTTAAATATAGGGATAGATGTAGATGGTGTATTAACAAATTTAGAAAAATTTCAATTAGAAAATGGAAAAAAATATTTTGGTGAAACTTCAATTGTTAATGAAAAAGCATATGATATACAAGACATTTTTGGATGTAGTGCTGAGGAAAGAGAAAAATTTTGGACTAAATATATTTGGAAATATTGTTTAAAAGAAAAAATAGCAAAAGAAAATGTTGAATATATAAAAAAGTTAAAAGAAGATGGAAATAATATATATATAATTACTGGTAGGGCACATACAACTGAGCAAAATTTTGTCGGAAAATTATTCAGAAAAATGCTTGTTAAATTTCTTGACGATAATGATATACCATATGATAAAATTTTATATTGTGATGAAAAAAATAGTGCTAATGAAAAACGTAAAATATGTGAACAATATAATATAGATTTAATGTTTGAAGATAAAGTCGAGAATATTGAAAACTTAAAAAATTATTGTAAAATTATTTGTTTTAATGCTAAATATAATGAGAATTATATTTCTTCTGATGTTATTAGAGTTAGTAATAATGATTTTAAACAGGCATACTATGAATATGAAAAAATTAGGTCAAGCATTAAAAAAAATAGTATTGACATTTTATCAAAGGAAGAGATAGAAAAATTAACCAATGAAGAAAAAATTGAGTATTATAAAAATTTGAAAAAACATTATATCAATTTACCATATGATTCAAAAAATATGAAAAAACTAGAAAGAAATTATGTATTAAGTTTAAAAATAGGAATGCCATTTTTTAAGTTAATTTGTAAGCCTATTATAATCAACAAAGAATTTATACCTAAAGATGGTAAATGCATATTTGTTTCAAATCATTTGTGTTATTTAGATCAATTTCCTATTATTGCTGCCATTGGAAATAGGCCAATTCATTTTATGGCTGCCTCTACACTTTTAAAATTTAAGAGGGGAATTTTATATAAAAATACTGGAAGTATATTTGTAGACAGGGATGATCCGAGTAGTAGAGAACAAGCAAGTACAACAATGAAACAAATTTTGATGAATGATGGAAATGTATTTATTTTTCCAGAGGGAACTAGAAATAGGACTGAAAAATACTTATTAGATTTTAAAAAAGGTGCTATTGCAATTGCAAGAGACACTGGAGCTACCATTGTTCCTTTCGCAATAAATAGTAACTATACACACGGACCATTAATTGTAAGAGCAGGAGAATCGATGAAAGTTTTTCCTCTTGATGATATTGAAGCAAAAACAGATGAGTTAAGAGATAGAATTGCTACAATGGTATGGGAAAATATGGAATTAGAACAATCAATAGAACGAGATAATAAAAAAAGATAATAATTTTCTTCAAAATATTATCTTTTTATTTTATATGATGTTTTTTTATGTTAAAATATTTATATGGTAGGTGATTCTAGTGAGTAGTTTATATTTTCAAATATGTAGTTTATTTTATATTATTCTTTTGATAGTCCTTTTTTTTGGAAAGAAAAAAGTTAAAAATATTGAAACAAAAATTTTTTCAGCTTTAATTTTAACCAATTTTTTTGGATTAATTGTAGATATAATAAGTACATATTTAGCAATAATAGATTATAATTATATTTTACTCATGTTTTTTTGTAAATTATATTTGGTATATCTACTGGTTTGGATTTGTCTTATGACTGTTTATATTATAGCTATATCGTTGCCAAAACAATCATATGATAAAAATTTCAATAAAGCACAAAAAGTTATATTTATCGTTTCAGTTATATCTATATCTTTAATTTGCCTTTTACCATTGTATAGTAATAGACAAAATGGTTCAATTTATACATATGGGCCAAGTGCTTTAATGTCTTATATTATTTCAGGTGTATGTGTTTTAATTTGGTTGATTTGTATGTTAAAAAATTATAAAAATTTAAAAAACAGAAAATATTTACCGATGTTTGTATATATGACAATAGGCTTAGCAGTAACTTTAATTCAAGCAATTTATCCTTCTCTTTTAATTATAACTGCTATGGAAACATTCATTACTGTTTTAATGTATTTTACTATTGAAAATCCTGATGTTAAAATGATAGAACAGCTAGATATTGCTAAACAAAATGCAGAAAAAGCCAATCGTGCTAAAAGTGATTTCTTATCTAGCATGAGTCATGAAATAAGAACTCCACTTAATGCTATAGTAGGTTTTTCAGAATGTATTTTAACTGAAAATAATTTAGCTGATGCTAAAAGAGATGCTAAAGATATAGTTATGGCTTCACAAAACTTACTTGAAATAGTAAATGGTATACTTGATATATCAAAAATAGAAGCTAATAAAATGGAAATAGTTGAAACAGATTATCACTTAGTTGAAAATTTAGAAAATATAGCTAAATTAATGATACCTAGAATAGGTGAAAAGCCTATAGAATTAAAAACTGATTTTGCTGTTGATATACCTTATACATTACATGGTGATGGTGGAAAAATAAAACAAATCGTAACTAATATTTTAACTAATGCTGTTAAATACACTGAAAAAGGTGAAATTAACTTTGTAGTAAGCTGCATTAATGAAGATAATAAATGTTCTCTTGTAATATCTGTTGAAGATACTGGTAGAGGTATACAAAGTGATAAATTGTGTAAATTATTTTCTAAATTCGATAGATTAGATGAAGATAAGAATACTACAATTGAAGGAACAGGATTAGGACTTGCTATTACAAAAAGTTTAGTTGATATGATGGGCGGAAAGATAACTGTTCAAAGTGTATATGGCGAGGGTTCTAAATTTACTGTTTATTTAAAACAGGAAATAAAAGAAATGTCTAAAACTAAAGAAGATGAAGATACAACAATTGTTGTACCTGATTTTAAAGGTAATAGAATATTAGTAGTAGATGACAATAAATTAAATTTAAGAGTTGCTGACAAATTATTAAAACAATATAATATTTCAACTTCACTTGTTGAAAGCGGATTTGAATGTATAGATAGAATAAAGAATAATGAACAATTTGATTTGATTTTATTAGATGATATGATGCCAAAATTAAGTGGTACTGAAACGTTACAAAAATTAAAAGAAATAAATAATTTTAATACTCCTGTTGTAGCTCTTACAGCAAATGCAGTATCTGGCGAGAAAGAAAGATATATAGGCCTAGGTTTTGATGATTATTTAGCTAAACCAATTGAAAAATTAGAATTAGATAAAGTACTTATAAAATATTTAACTAAAAAGAATGTAGTAGAAGAAACAATTGTAAATACATCAAATGATGCTAAAAAAATATTAATAGTAGATGATAATAAAATAAATATCAAGGTAGCTGAAAACTTTTTAAAACCATATAATTATGATATTGATACAGTTTTAAGTGGTACTGATGCTATAAGTAAAGTAAAAGATACTAAATATGATTTAATATTTATGGATGATATGATGCCATTTATTAATGGTGTTGAAACATTACATGAATTAGAAAAACTAGATGGATTTAACACTCCTGTTGTAGCTCTTACAGCAAACGCTGTAGAAGGCGCTAGAGAGCATTATTTAAGTGAGGGGTTCTATGAATATATAGCTAAACCTATCGATAAAAAAATACTAGATGATGTTTTAAATAAAGTATTTGGTACTCAGAATAAAACTTCAAAAGAAGAAACAAAAGGTAATATTGAATACTTAAAGAGCATGGGAGTAAATATAGATGCTTCACTAGAGCTATTGGGTGATGTTGAAACTTATAATGAAACTTTAGATGAATTTAATTCTGGTATCAAAGAAAAAATAATTAATTTAAAAAAATACATGGAAACTGGAGATATAGAAAACTATACTATTTTAGTACATTCACTTAAAAGTGATTGTAAATATCTGGGATTCATGGAACTTGCTAATATGGCATATGAACATGAGTTAAAAGGTAAAGCTAAAGATATACAGTATATTAAAGATAATTTTGAAATTTTATGCAAAGAAATTTTTAAAGTTATGTTTATAATTAGTAAATATTAAACTGCATTTTTTGCAGTTTTTTTAAGGATTTAAATTGAAAAACTTGGTAAATTATGGTAAAATTATTTACATAATGCAAACTCTAGTAGGGAGATGTTGGTATGATAAATTTTATAGTAGTTGATGATAATGTTGAAATAGCTAAAAAGTGTGAAGGTATTATAAATAAGGTTATGATGAAAAATACTCATGAATATAAGACAAGAGTATTTAATGATTATGATTATAAGTTTAATAAAGTAATGAATAATAAGTTACCTAATAAAGTATATATTTTAGATATAGAAACTAAGTCAGCTTCTGGTATTGATATAGCACGTAAGATTAGAACAAATGATCTAGAAAGTGTTATCATATTTATAACAGCTCACGAAGAATTAGGTGGAGTAATTATCAAAGAAAGTTTAATGGTATTAACATTCATTTGTAAATTTGATAATTTTGATTCAAAATTAAGAGATGCTATAAAAAAATCCCTTGCTGTAGTTGGCGTTAGGAGTGTTATTAGGTTTAATGATGGAAATTCACTTTATACTATTCCTACCAGAGATATTTTATATATAACTCGTGATAGTGTTGAAAGAAAGTGTATTATAAAAACAGATTATGCTTCTTATAAAGTTTCTAAAACTTTAACTGAATTAAAAACTATAACTGATGGTTTGTTTACACAATCACATAGAGCTTGTTTAGTTAATCAAGAAAGAATTGTTAAAATCGATAAAACAAATAAAATTATAACATTTGATAATGGCATGACAACAGATTTAATATCTGATAATTTTAAGAAGGAGTTGGTGTAAGATGATAGATTCAATTTTTGAACAATCAATAAGTTTATACATATCTGTAATAATTAATGTATTTGCTGGTATTTATGTATGGAACAAGATATTATACGATAAAATAAATTTAAAGGATAGTAAGTTATATACATGCTTTATTATATTAGTTATACTTAGTACAGCAAATTATATATTTGCAAATAGTTTTATTAGATTTTTGACTGCAACCATATTTATTTCACTAGTTACCTCTATTATTTATAATGTTAATATTAAAAAGTCTTTTATATGTACTGTTATAGAACAAATTTTGATGTTATTTTCTGAAATAGTATTTACTTTTGTAACTATTGTGATTTTTAAACTTGATGTACACTATTTGGTTTCTGAAGTAAAAGGGGCATTGGTAACAAATATTTCTATATCTCTTATTTGCATAGTATTATGCAATATAAAATTTGTGAAAAAATTGTACAAAAAAATAGTAAATTCATTTGATTTAATATCATCTAATGTTTTATATATGGTAATTGTATTTATAATTTTTTCTATGAATATTTTTCTTTTATTGGTATATTCTGAAATAAGCATAATGAAAACTCTTATAATTAATACATTATTTATAATTGCATATGCTTTTATCCTGTACCTTGTAATTAAAGAAAAAAGTGAAAATGTGAAGTATAAAGAACAAAATAAAATGTTAATTGATAACCTTAATGAATACGAAAAGATGTTAGATTATCAAAGAGTAAATAATCATGAAAACAAAAATCAATTGTTAGTAATTCAAGGAATGATTGATAAGACTAATACGAAAGCATTAGAATATCTAGATGAGATAATAAAAGAAAAACGTGAGGATGATGAGGGAATTTACACTTCTGCATCAATTATCCCACAAGGTGGTTTACAAGGTTTAGTATACCAGAAAATGCTTAAAATGAAGGAAAATAATATCACTATAAATTTAAAGGTTGAAAGAAAAGTAAGAAAAATTAATTTAGATAATCTTCCTTCTAAAACAAATTATGATTTATGTAGGGCTGTAGGTATTATAATTGATAATGCTATAGAGGAAAACTTAAATCTTAAAGAAAGAGAAATCCTTATTTGTATGTATATATTAGATGAGTATCTTGTTATTGAAGTATCTAATAAATGTAGCATTATTCCTGATATGACTAGGTTAGATGAAAAAGGATATACTACAAAATCTAATGGTCATGGATATGGACTTAGTTTATTAAAAGAGATAGTTGATTCTAATAAAAATATTATAAATGAAAGAAGTATAAATAAAGATATATTTACTCAAATAATTAAAATAAAGAAATAGTATTTTGCTATTTCTTTTTGTATAATATTTATATGATAAAAAAACCTCATTTTAATAAAAATGAGGTAAATTAATTATTTAGTTAAACTTTTTGGGCATTCTGGTTCATCTAAGAACACTAATATACATGCTTGTGAACCAAAACTAGCTGCTAGATTTCCCATTGATGCAAATAAATTTGATAAAAACTTCATAACCTTCCTCCTTTTTATTCTTTATATCAAAACTGTTAAACAGTTTGATAACTTAAATAATTGTTATAAGGTAGTTTAAATGTTTTGTATACAAGTGGTGAAATCATAAATGATTGAACAATTAATGCAAATATAAAACAGTTAGATAAAAATAAATCATTGACTAATATTGATAAGAAGACAAATATAATTGAAATAATTACTGAAGTATATTTAAAGAATATTCTTCTTTTTTTACTTATTATAGGTCTTTTAACAGTATCAGCTGGAGCATTTTTAAAGAATAATAGTATTAATATTATACCTACAAAGCTTTTTATAAAGTTACTAATTATTATGTATTTACACATAATTGGTACAAATATAAATATTATGCTTGAGGTTAATAAACATATCCAACTTTTAGTAGCATGTAATCCAAATGAAAATGTTCTAATAATATTATAAATAAGTAAGAAGATTAAGACTTCTTTAAATATTTTTAATATTATGGCTAGTGCAAATATAAAGATTAACTTTGTAATCATTATATATATACTTTCTAATCCATATTTTATTATAGATACTTTTTCTTCATCATACTCAGGATGATATTTTTTAATAAAATTAATACAATTACCAATGATTATTTTTCTCATACCTTTACTCCTAACTTAATAATACCACTATAATATATATTAAAAATTATATTTGCTTAAAAGTGCATTAATACGTTATAAATGGTTAATGTTGTAATAATATATTATGTATATAGTTAATTTTAGACAAATAGAAAACGGTTTTAGACATATGTAATTATATTTAATTTTATAAATGTTAAAATATTTTGCATGGTACACATATTGTGTACTTGTAATTACTTTTCGGTATATTTTTTTTTAAGTTTCAAATGTCGAATTTTGTCGAAATTTGAAGATTCAATTTTGTTGAATGTGAGCACTTTGAGACTTATAATTATATTGTAAGGGAATTACTAGAAGGGAGATTTTTGAAATGAGAGGAAAAGTTAAATGGTTCAATAATGAAAAAGGTTATGGATTTATTGAATATAAAGAACATGAAGATATATTTGTTCATTATTCTTCTATACTTTCACAAGGTTATAAAACTTTAGTTGAAGGTCAATATGTAGAATTTGAATTAGTTGAAACTGATAAAGGTCTTCAAGCAAAGAATGTTGTAGAAATTAAAACAGCTTTAGTAAAATAATACTATAGCTGTTTTTTATTGCATTTTTACTATACTTACATATATTATAATGAGGTGTGATTATGTATAAGATTTATCAGGTAGAAATGGGAGATACTATAGAAAGTTTATCTAGAAAGTTTGGTATTACAAATGAGGAGTTAATTAATATAAATGGATTAACTGGACCTGTAGTAGAAGGACAATTAATAATAGTTCCAAATACTAATAATATATTTGAAACATATACTATTAAACAAGGAGATAGTATGTATTCTATAGCTTCTAGATATAACACAAATGAAGATTATTTATTAAAAATTAATGGTTTAGATAAAAATGATTATATTTATCCAAATCAACAAATATTAGTACCAAAAGAGAACGTAGAAATTTATATTACTAAAGAAAATGATACATTAAAAGGAGTTGCTAATAACTTTAGAATATCAATAGAAGAACTTGTTAATCAAAATAATGAAATATACTTAAAAGAAGAACAGTTATTATTTAAAATCAAATAAAAAGGTATTTAAAATACTTTTTTTTTGTTGTATAATGTAGTAGGTGAAGAGTATGAAGAAAATATTAATATTAATTTTAACTATAGGTGTATTATTTATGACAGGTTGTGGCACTAAAAAAAATACAACATATCAAGAAATAACTTATAATATTTTAAATCAAAAATTGGAAAGTAAAGATTCTTTTGTTTTAGTTATAGGTAAAACCGGTTGTTCTGCATGTGCTAAATACAAGACTACAATGGAAAGTGTAATAAAAGATTATAATGCTACAGTATATTATATTGATCTTGCTAAATTAAGCGATGAAGATAATGCTAAGGTATATAGTAAATATGTTATAACAGCAACTCCAACTACAATTTTCTTTAAAGATGGAGTAGAAGCTTCTACTTATGATAGAATAGTCGGTTCTACTAGTTATTCTAAAATTGTAGAAAGTTTGAAAAAACACGGAATAATAGGTGAATAATATGTTTAGTGTACTAGATAGTTATGGAGTAGATTTAACTAAAAAGTCTTATGTTACAAATCCTGCTATAGCTCGTGAAGATGAGATTAAAAGGGCAATTGTAATATTACTTACACCAGAAAAATCTGCTTTGTTAGTTGGTAAACCAGGTATAGGTAAAACTGCTATAGTAGAAGGAATTGCATATTTAATACAAAAGAACTTAGTTCCAGATGCTTTAAAAGGGTATAGAATAATAAGTATAAATTCAACTTCATTATTAGGTAAAATTACAATTGATAATAAAGAAGTATTAGTAGCTTCTCTATTAGTAGAAGAGTTAAAAAAATCTGAAAAAACAATATTATTTATAGATGAAATACATACATTAATCGGTAATACTAATAACTCTATGGATCTTGCTAATATGTTAAAAGCTGGTCTTGATAGGGGAGATATTAAATTAATAGGTGCTACTACTACAATAGAATATGAAACTTATATCTTAAGAGATAGAGCATTTTTAAGAAGATTTGAAAAAATAGATATATTAGAGCCATCAAAGGAAACTACTGTTAAGATTCTTATGGGTTCAATTCCTAAATTAGAATATCAAACAGGAGTAAAAATAAAATATAATCCATATGTTACAGAATTATTAGTTCGTTCTATAGTTAGTGCAACAGATGAATTTAAAAGAGTATATGGTGTTGCAGCAATGTATCCAGATGTTGCTTTATCTGTTTTTCAACAAGTTTTTTCAAATGCTTTATATGAAAATAAAAAAGAAGCTAATATATTAGATTTTTACAATGCTATTAAGGTAAGTAGAAAAATATATCCAGATAGTATAATTAAAGAATTAAATAATTTTAGAGAGACATTTAAAGAACTTGCGATAGCCGAGAATGTTGTTCTTCCTATTGTAACTTTAGATGATTTAGAAAAGGATCAAACTGCATTATGATAAATATAGTATTATATGAACCAGAAATACCACAAAATACTGGAAATATTATGAGAACTTGTGTTGCTACAAATTCTAAATTACATTTAATAGAACCTTTAGGCTTTAAGATGGATGATAAAACTGTAAAAAGATGTGGTGTTAATTATATAGATAATTGTGATTATACAATATATAAAAATTTTGAAGAATTTAAAAGTAAAAATAAGGGAAAATATTACTTTTTTACTAGATATGGCCATAAGCCACATACTGATTTTGAGTTTAAGGATGAAAATATTTATTTAATATTTGGAAAAGAAAGTACAGGCATTCCTAAAGAAATTTTAAAGGATCATTTAGATACATGTATGAGACTTCCTATGACTGATAAAGTTAGAGCTTTAAATTTATCTAATTGTGTTGCTATTGCTACATATGAAGTTTTAAGACAAAATGATTATTTTGACTTACTAAGGGATGAACCATTTAAGGGTGAGGATTACCTAGAAAAGTAATGTTCATCTTTTTTTAAATATTTATTGAAAAAAAATTTATTTAATGCTAATATATATATATAAGAATAAGGAGGATTTTATGGAATTTTTACAAGAAAATTTTCTTTGGATAATGATAGTTATAATTGTTATATTAATGGCTATAGTAGGTTATATAGCTGATAAAACTGGATTTATTAGTAAATCTGATAAAGTATCTAAGGAAACAAAACAAAAAAAAGAAGAAAAGAAAGATGTACCTATAGTTATAGAAGATAAAGGTATAAATGAACTTACAAAGAAGACGATGGATCCTATTTATAATAAGGAAGAAAAATTAGATAACGAAAAAATAGATCCAGCTTTATTTGCACCACTTCCAGGTAATGAAAATATTAACTCTTTAGATTCTAATGATTCAGTTGAAGAGTTAAAAAATATTGATGTAACTCCATTAGAAGTTAATCAAAATGAGGAAGTTAATGATAAAATTTTAGATAATGTTGTAAATCCAGATGAAGATATTTGGAAGTTTTAAAAATTATAATAATCTATGATTTTTTTGATACATTGATAACAAGAAATTAATTTTTCTTGTTTTTTTGCATTTTTCGAAAAAAGTTTCTCTAAAAAAAAGGATTTTAGAGATTTTTTTCGTATATAACTTATAGAAGGTAAAATAAAGATATTATGATAAATTAATGTGGAAGGAGAATTTTTA
>CAKPNP010000012.1 GCA_934169415.1 uncultured Bacilli bacterium | reverse complement strand
TCAATCCTAATTTAGAATTGATTGTCTATTTATTCTCGATACTTATAAATAAGTTCGAGCGGATTTCCCTATGGTGCGTTTACTGATGGGGTTTTGCACTCATCAGTAAAAAAATAAGTTCATTTGTATTTGATAAATAAATTATAACGCATTTAAATACATTTATACAATATTATTTCATTCATTTAACATCAAAATTTACTTAATACCTCTAGTTTTACTTTTTGCTTCTCCATACTTTTTTAAAAATATATTACTAATATGGTATATTTCTTTTGCTTCATTAGTCCTTAAATAATTAGGATTACATTGAGCAAATTTAAATACTTTAATCCTATTTCTATCTAATGCATCGGCATCTTTTAATATATTTGATAAAATTTGAATATTTTCTTTTTCACTTTCAGTAAATTTATAGTTTTTAAAATCAACAATATCGTTTGGCTTAGCATGAGTTTCAATTAGTAGTCCTATTGAATTTAAATCTTTATCATTAAAATTTCTTTTTAATTTTTCTTTAGCAATTTTTGCTCCAACAATTCCATGCTTTTTATTAGAAACAATTAAACTTCTACCACAGTCATGATATAAGCCAGCATATAATAAAATATCAGTATTTTTTAAAAACTCACCTTTACTAATTTTCATATTTAATATCCAAATACAATAACATAATACCTTCTCAATATGCTCTATATTATGATATGGAAAATGAATTTTAGTATATATTTGCTCCTCAATACCTTTATGAATCAAATCATAAATTAAATCTATTTGATTTTTTTTAAAGCCAATGCTATTTAAGTAATTAATATCAATATTTTTAATACTGCTTTTTTCCATTTTATACATCCTCATAACCTTTATATTTTAAATAGGCACATAATTCTGGGCAAATACTTTTAAAGTCTATTTTAGTATTTTCTAAACAATAATTAAATATATCTCTAAGGTTAGAACTACTATCTTCCAAGTAACAAACCTTTATTTTTTTATTATTAACTATATGATTGGTTAGAGTGTGCATATTCCATTTATCCATTATATTACTATTTAAATCTGAATACTTTTCAGAATATCCACATACTTCCAAATGTCTTTTAATATAGCCACGAGATTTTATTTCATCTTTATCATCACATCTAAAATCAATATTTTCTTCTAAATCTAATTTTAAAAGTATTCCATTATCCAACATTTTATCTAATCTCTTAAAAGCTCGTTTTTGATGTAATTTACTTACTTTTAAGATTTTAAAATAACTATCACCAATTATATTTGGAAACCACTTATGTCTTAAAAAGAAAGCTCCTAATTTATAAATAAATGGAATAACAGGAATATAATATAAGGCATTAATCCAACAATCAAATAAAATTAATAAATTATCTAATCCCTCTACAAAAAATATTTTTTTAGTTTTTTCTATGTTTTTTGCATTAACACCTATATTTGGTACTAATCCCTTAGACTCAATAGATTCTAAATTTTTCCTATCTGTAAAATGAAAATAATTAGAATTTAAATCTCTCTTGTTAATATAATAATAATCCATAAAACATCACCTGATATTGTCCTTTTCTTCCGTAAATAATTATATCATTTTTCATTTATTAAGTCATTAACCTGTATAAAATTAATTCATAATTTTATTGTTATAAAAGTTGTTTTTTTCATAAAACCTAACAAGACCTGGTTCAATTTCTACATCTTTATCAACTGGAAATTCCATATTTGCATAAAATTGTTCTAATAATTTTTTCTGAATATTATCTCTATAAACTATTCTATTTAATTTATTATTTATATCTAAGAGTAAATCTTCTTTTGATTCTAAATTAACAGTTGCTCTTATACATTTTCTTATTGCTTCAGCTTTACTTTTAATTTTATTTTCTTTTATATAATCTAAAAGTAATACGCTTTCTTTTTCATTTAATGATACACTAAATTTCATACTTAAAATTTCTCCTTTCTCTAAAAATAGTTAATTTTTTTAACACAACAGGATATGGGAATGCACCACGAAATTTTAAAACCTTTGTAAATAAAGGTTTTTTTTACCCCGTGGATGCACCACCAACACTTTTTGCACTTGCAAAAAGAACCTTTTTTAACCTTTTTGTAGTTCATTTTTTTATAGATTAGGCATTTTACCCTTATTTTATAAGGATTTCTTATCAACCTTTTTTGAACCCATACCTAATTTTTACATTTTTTTACTCTTTATACTTTCTAATTCATTTTTATAATTTTCTTTCACAATTTTTGGAATAATTTCTAATACTTTTTCTTTGTCATTATCAAAATATTCTAATAACTGTGGTACTAAAAATTTAAAAAAATAATTCATTTTATCAACCCCCTTAAACTAAAAAATGAGATATATTTCTATACCTCAATTTGCAATATTGTAAATTTATTTTTTTCAAATTTATTCTTTTTTTCTTGTGGAATTATTTGAATAATATCATCACTATAATTATTAACATCAAATAATTCACTAGTAATTTCTGTTTCAACTACATTATAAAAGTTTCTTAATGTATTAATATAATTTTTTGTTTCTTCATTACTTTTTACATTAGATAAAATAACATCTCTATCTTCTGCATTTACTATCATATCAAAGCAATCTTTTCTAAACATACGTCCAATATTTTCAATCTCATTTTTATTGAATATGATATTTAAAATAGAAGTATTATGATTATTATCACTATTAATTTCTATCTCATCAATATATTTATTAATGAGATATTGTTTTTGTTCTTGGCTTAATTTATTCCAAAGATTATGTTCTTTTACATATTCTGATTTTAGTTTTAATTTTTCTATTTCTCTCATATTAAAAAACAATTCTACATCTTGTTTATGCTCATTATTTTGTTTTAAATTTTTTAATTCAGCAATTTTAATTTCAATGTTTTTGATTTTCCTTTCTAAATAGTGAAGTTCCTTTTCAAAACTTTTAGCAGCTATTTCTCCATCCATAAATTCTTTTTTTATTCTAGTTATTTTATCATATAGTTCATCTTCCATTTTTTCATATTTAATTATTTCTTCTTCTATATCTCTACACATAGATGGTTTAAATGAGTTATCAATGATTAAGAAAAAGTCTAACATATCATTTAAAAATTTCATAAGTTCTTTTTCTATTTTCTTTTCACTAATTCTTTTCTTACAATAATTACATTTATAGTAAATATGCTTATCTCCAGTTCCACTTGTACTAGATTCTCCACCCATAATTTTATGACATTTAGGACAAAGTATCTTTTGCATAAAAATATAGGTTCTCTTTCTTTTGTAATTTTTTAGATTTTTCTCTTTTCGTTTTTGAACACACTCAAATGTAGTTTTATCAATGATTGCTGGGACTACATCTTCAAAGATTTGAGTATTCTTTTTATTCCTTTTGCCATGTTCAATACTTCCAATATAAATCTTATTAGATAAAATTTTATCTACTGTTGTCGTTGCCCAATGTCTATTTAAAACAATTTCTTCATTAAATATCTCACATATAGAACATACCGATGAACCTTCTAGATACATACTAAAAATTCTTTTAACTACGTCTGCTTCTAACTCATCTATTACTAATTTTTTACTTTTATCTTTTTTAGTATATCCTAAAGCAGGTTGTCCAGATATATGACCTTTTTTTGCAGCACCAATAAGCCCAAATTTAGTTCTTTCACTTGTTCTTTCAATTTCTAATTGAGCCAGTATTGTAAGCATTCTAATAAAAAATTTACCATTAGCATTTCCAGTATTAATTTCTTCAGCAACACTTTCTAAATCACAATTATATTCTTCTAACATCTTGCAAATGTTTTCTAAGTCTTGAATAGAACGAGTAAGTCTATCTAATTTATAAACTATTATTTTATTGATTTTACCATCTTTCATATCTTGTATCATTTCCTTAAATTTAGGTCTATTTGTATCTTTAGCAGACACTCCTTCTTCACGATATATTTTGTATATTTCATAATCTTTAAATTCACATAGTTTTTTAAGTCTATCTTCTTGCTCATCTAAACTATGTCCAAATCTACTTTGATCCTCAGTTGATACTCTAGGATAAAGTCCAGCTATTATTTTCTTTTGTTCTTCCATTAAATCACCAATCCTTCCTTTGAACATGAAAAAACACAAGAGTTTTTCCCTTGTGTTAAATAACTAAAAATATAAATATTATAAGTCTTTTTGATAGAATTATTTTCTATCATACCAAGTTTAGCACTAGTATCAGGCAATGTCTAGGTAATATTCGTGTAAATTTCGTGTAATTTTTGGGTAAAAAGTAGGAAGTAATCTTGTTTTTGTGGGGTTCTTATGTAGAATCTAATTCTACAATATCATATTATCACATACAATATGGAACTTACTAGATACTTTATACTGTAAATTACTCTGTAAATGGCACGGTAAATCATACTGTAATTAAATAGGCAAATGATATAGCAAATTTTAACCTGTATCCAGAGAATTATCTTCTACGATACATAGAATACCACAACCTTTTTGCAATGGCAATACCCAAAAATCTACCATTTTTACTGGTAATTTATACGGTAATTTATGTAGTAGTTTTACTGGTAAAACAACTGGTAATTTTTCTTCCCATTTTGGTCTAATTTTTATTCATTTTATTAAGAATATCAACAAATTTAGTAAAAGAAATAATAGCATTTGAAGTAGGTAAATATATTTTGTCATTATCTTCATAAAAGTAAGCGATTAATGTATTAGTATTATTTTTAACAATAATCTTATAGGGTTCTGTAACACTTAAATTTGTATTATTAATTTTAATTAGATGTCCATCAGTAAAATTAATATTTAAATTACCTAAACTTGCTTTCATTTTTAGTTTTTTCTTAAATTCACAAGGAAATTCTAAAGTTTCTATGGTCGTTTTCATAAATATTCATTACCTCCTTTAGACATGAAAAAAGCCCATAATATCAAATACTATGAACTTTATTTATATAATAATCGCTTAAAGTGCGACTTTTAACCTCAATGGTGCCAAATATAAGAATCGAACTTACCTCTAATCATTACGAGGGATTTGTTTTACCACTAAACTAATTTGGCATGGCTGCCCCAGTTAGATTCGAACTAACGCATGCTGGAGTCAGAGTCCAGAGCCTTACCGCTTGGCCATGGGGCAATGTAATTAAATTATAACACATTAATTCATTTTTGTGTTTACATTTTACAATTTTTTATATATTAGTTCTTCACAATTTAAATAAAGTGTGTTAAAATTGTTTTAGTAGTGTAGATATACACCTAGGAGGAATAAGGGTATGAATTTAAAAAAATGGTTTACTAGTGAAGAAAATGAAACTACAGAAGATTTAGATAATCAATTTTATAATATAACTACAGAAAATGCAGTAGCAGAAGATGGTAGTACTAAATTAGTCTTATTAGAACCACGTGCGTATTCTGAAGCACAACAAATTGCTGATGAATTAAAAGGTAGAAATACTGTTGTTGTAAATCTTAAAAGAGTTACATCAGATCAAGCTAAAAGAATAATTGATTTCTTATCAGGAACAATTTATGCAATTGGTGGCGATTTACAAAAAGTAGGTGGTGGTATATTTTTATGTACACCAAATAATGTAAAAGTTAATGGAAAAATAACTGATGAAACAGAGGGTAAAGATATACACGATAATGCTGATATAAATATTGAATGGTAACTAAACTTTTGAGGTGATAACATGGAAAAATTTAACCGTGTTCTAAGAGGGTATGATCCAGATGAGGTTAATGCATTTTTAGATAGCGTTATAGAAAAAGTTGAATCTATGATTAGCGATATGAAAAAGAAAGATGAACAAATCGAATCTTTAAAAAAAATAGCTAATAATTATAATGTTTTAGCTAATCAATATAATATACTAAGAGGTAAATTTCAAGATCAAGCTAATATGGAACAAACTTTAAAAAAGGCTATTATAATGGCAGAAAAAACTGGTGAACAAATTAAGTTGACAGCAAAAGAGGAAAGAGATATAATATTAAACGATGCAAAGAAAAATGCTGATAGAATTATAAATGAGGCATTAATAAGAAGTGAAAATATTGAAAGTGAAGCGAATAAATTAAGGCGTAATGTAATAGTATTTAAACGTAAACTTAAAGATGCTTTGCAAACCCAACTTGAGTTAGTTGATGATATAGAAAAAATAGAGTTATAGCATATGAAAAAGACGGTATAATATGGATTTTATAGAGAGTTATCGGTTGGTGTAAGATAATAAGGAAATATTGTATAGATCACTTTGGATGCTTTATAATGATAAATTATAAACGGTAACGCGTTATAGTTAATAAGTAAAAATAAAGGTGGTACCGCGGTTTTTCGCCCTTTGGTATTACTTTTTTTATTATATAAAGGAGGATATTATGCAATTTAAAGAACTTGAAAAAAAGAAAATAAATGAGGTTGAAAAAGATATATTAAATTATTGGAAAGATATAAATATATTAGAAAAATCTATTGATACTAGAAATGATAAAAAATTTGTTTTCTATGATGGACCTGCAACTGCAAATGGTATGCCAGGAGTACATCATATGGTTGCTAAAGAGTTAAAAGATACTTTTTGTAAATATAAAACAATGCAAGGTTTTAAAGTAAGAAGAAAAGTAGGTTGGGATACTCATGGTCTTCCAGTTGAAGTACAAGTAGAAAAGGAATTAGGTTTTTCTGGAAAAAAAGATATAGAAAAATATGGAATAGAGGCTTTTAACAAAAAATGTCGTGAAGCTGTATGGGCAAACGAAAAAGCTTTTAAAGATTTAACTGAACAAATGGGTCAATTTATAGATTTAGATAATCCATATATAACTTATGATAATAAATATATTGAAACTGAATGGTGGATATTAAAAAAATTCCACGATGAAAAATTAATATATAATGGTTTAAAAATATTACCATACTGTCCTAGATGTGGAACAGGCTTAGCTAGTCACGAAGTAGCTCAAGGATATAAAGAAATATCAGTTAACACTGTTATAGTTCCTTTTAAGAAAAAAGATGAAGATGCGTACTTTTTAGTTTGGACTACAACTCCTTGGACTTTACTTTCAAATGTTGCTTTATGTGTTAACCCAGAAGAAGAATATGTTAAAGTAGAAAGCAGTGGATATAAATTTATATTAGCTAGTAAATTAGCGTCTACTGTTTTAGGTAGTGAATATAAAGTTATAGAAAAGTACAAAGGCAAAGATTTAGAAATGGTTGAATATGAACAGCTTTTACCATTTTTAAAAGTTAATAAAAAAGGTTTTTATGTAACATGTGCTGATTATGTTACTATGGAAGATGGAACAGGTATAGTTCATATTGCACCAGCATTTGGTGAAGATGATTATCAAGTGGGATTAAAATATAATTTACCAATCTTAAATCCAGTAGGTGAAGATGGAAAATATACTGAAGGACCATGGAAAGATAGATTTGTAATGGATCCAGAACTTGAAATAGATATAATTAAATATTTAAAAGAAAATGATAAATTATTTAAGAAAATTAAAATGACGCATAACTATCCACATTGTTGGAGATGTAAAACACCACTTTTATATTATTCAAAGCCAAGTTACTATATTAAAGTTACTGATTTTAAGGATAAAATAATAGAAGCTAATAAAACTGTAAATTGGGTTCCTGATTATGTAGGGGAAAAACGTTTTGGCAATTGGTTAGAAGAGTTAAAAGATTGGGCAATATCAAGAAATAGATATTGGGGAACACCACTTCCACTTTGGGTATGTGATTGTGGCCATGAAGAAATGATAGGTAGTATTTCTGAATTAGTAGAAAAATCAATTGAAAAAATTGATACTAATATAGACTTACATAGACCATATGTTGATAATATACATATTAAATGTCCAAAATGTGGTAATACAATGTCAAGAGTAAAAGATGTTATTGATTGCTGGTTTGATTCAGGTTCAATGCCTTTTGCTCAATATCATTATCCGTTTGAAAATAAAGAATTATTTGAAAGCCAATTTCCAGCTGATTTTATCTCAGAAGGGATAGATCAAACAAGAGGATGGTTCTATTCATTACTTGTAATTTCTACATTTGTAATGGGAAAATCACCTTATAAAAATGTTTTAGTTAATGATTTATTACTTGATAAAAATGGTCAAAAAATGCATAAATCAAGAGGAAATGCTATTAGTCCATTTGGTTTAATTGAAAATTATGGCGCTGATACAATAAGATGGTACTTACCTAGTGTATCTCCTGTTTGGACACCAATTAAATTTGATGAAGATGGTGTTAAAGATATGTATTCAAAATATATTTCAACATTTAAAAATACATATTCATTCTTCCAAATGTATGCTAATGCTGATAACATAGATCCAAGAGAATATAATATTGAAGTAGAAAATAGACCTTTAATAGATAAATGGATTATATCAAAACTAAATAAATTAATTAAAGATGTAACTGATAGTTATGAAAAATATGATTTAACTCCAATAACAAGAAAAATAACTGAATTCTTAAATGATGATTTATCTAACTGGTATATAAGAAGTAATAGAAGAAGATTCTGGGATAGTGAGTTAACTGTTTCTAAAAAAGCTGTTTATTTAACAACTTACGAAGTATTACTTACTTTAACTAAGTTAGTTGCTCCAATTTCTCCATTTATAGCAGAAGAAATATATAGAAATTTAACTGGTAATGAATCTGTTCATTTAGAAACTTTCCCTAAATATGATTGTAATCTAATAAATGAGAGTGTTGAAAGACAAATGGATTTAGTTAGAGATATTTGTTCACTTGGTAGATTTGCTCGTGAAGAAGTTAAAATTAAAGTACGTCAACCAATAAGCGAAGTATTATTAGATATTAACATAAAAGATACAATAGGAAATCTAACTAGTATAATTGAAGAAGAATTAAATGTTAAAAATATTAATTTTATAAGTGATTTAACTTCATATATGAACTATACAGTTAAACCAAATTATCGCCAGGTAGGTAAAATATTTGGTAGTAAGATAAATGATTTTAAATCATACTTAGAAACGTTAAATAATGAGGATATTAATTTAATAAATACTACTGGATTAAATACTACATTTGATGGTAAAGATTTATTAATAACTAAAGATATGGTTGATATTAAGATAAATGCTAAAGAAGGATTTACAGCTCAAACTTTAAATAATACTTTTGTAATATTAAATACAAATTTAACTGAAGATTTAATTTATGAAGGAATAGCTCGTGAATTTGTAAGAAAAGTTCAAAGTATAAGAAAAGAACTTGATTTAGTAATCACTAGTCATATTAATATCTATTATAATAGTAATGATATAATTTCTAAATCTGTAGCTAATTATGAAGAGTATATAAAAGGTGAAACTTTAGCTAATAATATTATAAAAGATGATACATTATCTTTAGATATTCCATTTAATGAAGAAAATATTGGTATAAAAATAGAAGAGTTATAATATATTCTATTTGTAAAGTTTTAAAATAAAAAAATTAGAATTTTCTAATGTTAGAATTTTCTAATTTTTTTTGATTATCTAAAATTTCTTCTTTTAAAAAATCTAATTTATAAAAATCTTTATTTAAAATTATTTTATTTTCATTTTTACCTATATTCTTAAATATATTATGTATTTCAATTTTTGTTTTATCTTTATCTACCTCATACAACTTAGAATAATATATAGCTAAAATTTCTCCTATTACGTATGTAAATAGTGTTAAGCCACTATACATGATTTCGATATTATTTTCAATATAACTTTTGCTAATAGTGTAATCAAAATTATATGTATATGCCATTAAATTTTTTAAATATAAATTTATTAATATGTCTGTGTCTTCGCAATAATTTTTTAAATACTTTAAAAATTGTAATTCAAAAAATCGTGATGGAAATTCTGAATATATACTATAAGTTGATTTTACATGGTCTTTATTATTTAAAAATTGTATTGAGTGACCTAATTCGTGAACTAAATTAATAATGTAATTAATAGAATATTTATTGTTTGAATCAATATTAATAAAAATATTATTTGAAAAACTATCATGCACACATTCACCAATATTGTCTAAGTGATAAGAACTTATATAATTTTTATTTAAAAAAGGTAATATATCGTTATAATATTTGTTATCGAAACTATTAAAAAAATCTTTTATAATATCTATGCAATCATTAAATGAAAAAGTGTACTTATTATCTAATTTGTTTACTTCAGTAATATCAACTTGTTTAAATAAATTATTTTCTATATTTCGTATATTTGCAATTAAATTTAAATAATCTAATTTTTTAATATTATTAAATGATTCACTTGTAATTTTACATTGAAACCTATATACCTCATTATATATTTCATCTAATTTATCTTTATATTTATCAGGTAGTTCATTTAAATGACCGTAAAAGAATAAAAGTTGATATAAATTAAATTTTAATTTAGTCAATTTAGTTTTAAATAATTTTTTTTCTTTACAATCAATATAATTTATCAAATCTTCTATATCTTTAACTAATAAATCCATAAATATCCCTCTATGGCGATTATTATAAAATATTTATTAAAATTAGTCAATTAGATGATATAATAAAAATGGTGAAGAATATGAGAGAGTTAAAATGGCTTTTATATTATTTAGTAGTACAATTTTTAGTTTTTAGTTTATTTATTTTTATCTATACTTATATAGGTTATGATACTAGTAATATAGTAAATATTATGAATAATTCAAGTATTTATATTACTATTATAATCGCTTTAATATTTATGCCATTATTAGTATTTAATTATAAAAAAAATTATAAAGATGATAAATTAAATAGTATATATAAATTTATAATTTTAGGTTTTTCACTAAGTTTAATATATAATTTTTTTGGCTTTTATCTAGATAAATTATTAAATACTAATTTATATGGGGATTTTAATATTATTAAAACTATCATACAGACTGTTATATTAGGTCCTATCATAGAAGAATATTTATTTAGAGGAATGATATATAATGGTTTAAAGAAAAATTTTAATGATAAAAAAAGTATGATTATAACATCCATAGTATTTGCTATAACACATACGAGTATTATACAAATGATATATGCATTTTTATTAAATATAATATTAGTTAAAGTATATGAAAAATATAAAAATATTAATTCATGCATAATAATTCATTCTATGTCTAATTTAACCACAACTTTTATTACAATATTTCTTGTTAAAAACAATTTGATAATTAATATTCTGATATTTTTAATTGGAATATGTTCATTAAATATAAAAAAAGTGATATAATTAAATAGGTGATTGTATGAAGAATTTGTATATTGATTTTGATGGAGTAATAATGGATACAATCAAAGTTACATATGACATGATTGATAGGTTAGAAATAAATAGAGAAGATCACGAAAAAATGCAAGAGTTTTATGAAAATTTAAATTGGAAAAAAATTCTTACACTAACGCCAATTATTAATAATGCTTTTGATGATATTAAAAAATTACAATTGTCAAATAAATTTAATATAACTATATTAACCCATGTTAATTCATTAGATGAAGCAGTAGCTAAAATTAACTTCATAAGAAAATATACAAAAGAAGTAACAATAATACCAGTTCCAAGAGAAATATCAAAGACTAAAGTTTGTAAAAGTGAGGGTGCAATATTAGTTGATGATTATTCAGGAAATCTAAAAGATTGGCAAAAAGATGGTGGAATAGGTATTCAGTTTTCTTCTGACCTTAATAAAGATAAAGGTTTTAGAGTCATTAATTGCTTAAGTAATCTTATAGAAATGTTTTAGGAGGATATATGTATTTATTTATAGTAACAATTATAGCAATGATTATTTATATGTGTGTTGATTTAAAAAAATCTTTACATATGTTACAACAAAATTGGTACAACGATGGAAATCGTTATTTGAAATGGATTAATAATAATTCAAAATTTGTATTTTGTTGGTTTGATTTTTTATACATAATTATATTTTTATTTAGTTTAATATTTAATAATACAGTAATTAGTATAATATTTACGGTATATTATTTAATAATTGCATATCTGTTAAGAAGTATGCAAAAGAAAGAACAAGTAAAAAAACCACTTGCTGTAACTTCACGTGTTAAAAGATTATGTGTAACAATATTTATTTTATATTTTATACCAATATTATTTATGTTTATTTATTTTGATTATGAATTAATTCCTATATATTATTTAATAATAGGAACTATGATTTATTTTAATTATCATATAGTTTATTTAGCAAATATTATAAATAAACCTGTTGAAAAATGTGTTTATTTATATTACAAAACTAAAGCTACAAGAAGGTTAAAAACATTAAAAAATATGGAAACTATCGCAGTAACTGGTTCATATGGAAAAACTAGTACTAAAAATATTATAAGTGATATATTAAATGTTAGATATATGGCTTTTCCAACACCTAAAAACTTTAATACAAACTATGGTCTTATTAGAACAATAAATGAGTATATAGATAAGTATAATGATTATTTTATTGCTGAATTAGGTGCATTTAGAAAAGGCGATATAAAATCAAGTGCTAGTATAGTAAAACCTAAATATGGTGTTTTAACCAAAATCGGTATAGCACATTTAGATACATTTGGATGTATTGAAAATACTACAAAAACTAAATTTGAACTTATAGAGAGTTTACCAAAAGACGGCGTAGGTTTTTTAAATATAGATGATGAAATGCAAGTCAACTATAAACTTAAAAATAAAATTAAAATAGTATGGTATGGGTTGTCATCTAAAGCAGATGTATATGCAACTGATATTAAATATTCTTATAATGGTATGAGTTTTAAAGTGCATTTTAAAGGTGATGAAAATTCTTATGATTTTCAAACTATATTAATAGGTGAAGCTAATGTATATAACATTTTAGCAGGTATTGCAGTTGGACGTGAACTTGGATTAACTGTTAAACAATTAATAGAAGGTGTAGCTAAAATTAGACCAATTGAACATAGACTTCAAGTTAAAAACTATGGAACTATAACATATATAGATGATGCCTATAACTCAAATCCAGTTGGTTCTAAAATGGCTTTAGATGTATTAAAATTAATGCCAGGTAAAAAAGTTATTATAACTCCTGGTATGATTGAAATGAGTGATAAACAATACGAAGTTAATTATAATTTTGGTAAATTTATAGCTGATTCAGTTGATCTTGCTATACTAGTTGGAAAGGAACAAACTAAACCAATTCAAGAAGGTATAAAAGATTCTAAATTTGATAAAGAAAAAATGGTCGTTGTAAACGATGTAAAAGAAGCTATTAAAATTGCTCAAAATTATTATAAAGAACCAGTATATATATTACTTGAAAATGATTTACCAGATTTATTCAATGAAAAATAGGTACCGTAAATACCTATTTTATTTTTTGTTTAACATTATTTAATTCATTTAATAAACTGTTTTCATAATTTGATTTTATTATTTCTTCTTCAAGTATAGTAAGTCTTTCTATATGTTTATGTAATATATCTAATTCAATACTAGGATTTAGTTTTATTTCTTTATAATTTTTAACTAAATCTTTAATATAATTTTCTCCAATTTCAGATATTTTACTACTATACATATTTTTAATATCTTCACTCAAACTTGTATCTAACTCACTTATTACTTTTTCCATTTCGATAAAAAATGGTTTTGATACAGTAACATTAGAAGTATCGTTAATTTTTAAATTTTTATTTTTTAGTTCCAGACCATTAAAGCTATCAAAATTATCACGATTTAATTGATCATAAAAATATAAGATGTCTTCTCTTGTTACTTTTTTAACACTTTTATCCTTTAAAAGTAGGAATAATGGAGTTAATTTCATTATATATGTTTTATGATATTTAGAATATTCAATGTAATTGCAATCAGGAAGATATTTTATGTTTCTATTATATATGATATCACAGTAAATTGATTTTTCTTTAACTATTTTTTTAGTTACAATTGAAATAGAATTTGTAAGTGGTGCGTAAACATCAATTCTTTTTTCATAAATTCCATCAGTTATATTAGCAATATATAAATTTTCAACTTTATATTTTCTAATCATATAATCATTCCTTTTTGTAGGAGTATTATACATTAATATTATTACAAAGTAAATACAAATTTACATATTTTATATGAGTTGATAAATACTAATAATAAATTGATAAAAATATATAAATGTGATATTATTAGAAAGGTGGTAATATGATAAATATACAAAGTGATTCAAGAAAAATAAAAAAAGGAGATATTTTTGTTGCATTAAAATGTGAGGTAAATGATGGACATAAATATATAGAAAGTGCAATAGAAAATGGTGCTTCTAAAATTATAGCTGAATATGGAAATTACAGTGTAGATACTCTAATTGTAAAAGATACAAGAGAATATATAAATGAATATTTAAAAGAAAATTATAATAAATTTTTAGATGAAATGACTATTATTGGAATAACGGGAACAAATGGTAAGACTACAAGTGCATATTTAATATATCAAGCATTAAATAAATTAGGCATTAAAACAGCATATATAGGAACAATTGGTTTTTATTTAGATAAAAAAATATGTAATTTACCTAATACTAGTGTTGATATATGTGATACATATAATCTACTTATGGATGCTTATGATAATTGCTATAAAGTTGTTGTGATGGAAGTTAGTAGTCATGCCTTGGCAAATAATAGATTATGTACAATAAATTTTGATTATGCTGTATTTACAAATTTAACTATTGATCACTTAGATTTTCATAAAACAATGAAAAATTATGCTTTAGCAAAACAAAAATTGTTTAAAATGTTAAAACCAAATGGAAAAGCTATTGTAAATATAGATGATTCATATAGTAATTATTTTATGTTAGAGGAAAATAATAATATTACTTATGGTAAAAATGGAATGTATAGTTTTAAAGACTACGAATCAAATTCATTAGGCACTAATTTTACTTTAAGTGTAAATAACACATATTATCCAGTTAATACAAAATTAATTGGAACATACAATGTTTATAATTTATTAGTAATGATTTCTGTTTTAAATAATATGAATATTAAAATAGAGGATATATTAAGTACTGTACCATTTTTAAATGCACCAAATGGTAGAATGGATACAATTAATTATAAAGATAATTTAATTATAATAGATTATGCACATACTCCTGATGCTATATATAATATTATTTCTGCGGTTGATGTAATTGGTAAAAAATATGTGGTATTTGGATGTACTGGAGAAAGAGATAGATTAAAAAGACCTATGATGGGTTCATTAGTATCTAAGATGTCAGATTATTTTATTATTACAGATGATGATCCACATAATGAAGATGAAAATCAAATTGTTTCAGACATATTAAATGGTAATGATTTTACAAATTTTGAAATTTGTCTAGATAGGAAAAAAGCAATACGAAAAGGTATAGATTTATTAAACTCTAAAGATATTTTATTTATTCTTGGAAAAGGACATGAGGAATATATAGTTGGTAAAACAAAAATAAAACATAACGATAAAGAAGAAGTATTAAAATATATTGCGGATTTAGAAAATAATTTATAAAAATGAAAAATATCAGGTAAAATTTGATATTTTTTTGTTTAAAATATTGTATCTACACTTTTACAACTTTTTCATAAAATACATTAGGTGATTATTATGAATATTAAAGATGATTCAAGAAAAATAAAAAAGGGAGATACTTTTATAGCTTTAAAAAAAAATCATGATGGGCATGAATATGTAATGGATGCTATAAGAAATGGAGCTAGTAGAGTAATTGTAGAAAAAGGATCTTATCCAGTTGATACCGTTATAGTAAGTGATACCCACAAATATTTAGTCGAATATTTAAAAAATAATTATTATGATGAAATTAAGGATTTAAAATTGATTGGAATAACAGGGACGAATGGTAAAACTACAACAGCATTTTTAATATATGAAGCATTTTTAAATATAGGAATAAAAGCAGCATATATAGGAACAATTGGTTTTTATAAAAATGGAGAATATAGGCGTCTTAACAACACTACTCCGGATATACTTGAAATATATGAATTATTACTTGAATGTAGTAAGGATTCTATTAATTATGTAGTAATGGAGTGTAGCAGTCAGGGGCTTGATATGAATAGATTATCAGGGCTACATTTTATATATGGAATATTTACTAATTTAACTACAGATCATTTAGATTATCATAAAACTATGGAAAATTATTTAAATTGTAAATTAAAATTATTTGATATGTGTGATAGAAGAATAATAAATAGTGATTCAGAGTATTCTAAATATTTTATAAATGAGAATACCGTTACTTATGGTTTTGATTCAAATGATTATAAAATATCTTCTTATGATACTTTAGTTTCTAAAACAACATTTAAATTAAATGATATAGTATACGAAACAAGTTTAATAGGTTTACACAATATATATAACTTATCTATAGTTATTATTCTATTTAAAGAATTAAATCTAGATCTTGATGTATCTAAATTATATGCACCAAATGGTAGAATGGATGTTATTAAAAAAGATAGTAATCTTATAATAGTGGATTATGCACATACTCCTGATGCTGTAGAAAAAATAATAAATACAGCTTTATCTTTAAAACCAAATAATGTAATAACTATTGTAGGTTGTGGAGGTAACAGAGATAAAACTAAAAGACCTATTATGGGAAGTATTGCAAGTAAATTATCTAGTTACTGTATATTTACAAGTGATAATCCTAGAGATGAAGAAGAATTGAGCATTATTAATGATATATTAAAAGGGGTAACAAAAGATAATTATGAAGTTATAATAAATCGTAAAAAAGCAATAATAAAGGGTATACAAAAGCTTAAAAAAAATGATATACTATTAGTGTTAGGAAAAGGACATGAAGATTATCAGATAATAAAAGATAAACGTATTTATTTTGATGATAAAAAAATTGTGTTAGAAAATTTATGGAGATGATTATGTGTTAATACTTGCAAAAGCAATTCTAGCATTTATGATAGGATTTATACTTACAATTATATTTGGTTTGTTTGTAATACCAATACTAAAAAAATTAAAAATAAAACAGGTAACAAGTTCTTATGTCTTAAAACATAAATCTAAGAATGGAACCCCTACTATGGGAGGAATAATATTTATAATTCCAACTATTATTAGTATTTTTATATTAATACTTTTAGGTAAACTAGAATTTACTTATAATTTAGCTATTATATTATTCGTGTTTTTAGCTTATGCATTACTTGGATTTATTGATGATTATTTAATAATAAAAAGAAATGATAATAATGGTTTAACTGAATTTCAAAAATTATTAGGTCAGATTTTAATTGCTATAGTATTCTTCATTTTATTTATGAAGGGTGGAAGGGAACCTGTACTTGAAATATATACATTTCATCTTCATATAAATATGGGGTGGTTTTATGGCTTCTTTATATTATTTATGTTAGTAGCATCTAGCAATGCAGTAAATATAACAGATGGACTTGATGGTTTAGCTGGTGGGTTATCTGCTATAGCATTCTTAGCTTTTGGTTTAATTGCTTGGGCTTCACGTGGAATTACTGGTAGTGAGGATATAGGCGTATTTTGTTTTATATTAGTAGGAGCTTTAATAGCATTCTTATTTTATAATACTTATCCTGCTAAAGTATTTATGGGAGATACTGGTTCTTTAGCACTAGGTTCTACTTTAGCTGCTGTAGCTATAATTTCTAGTCACGAATTAACCTTAATAGTTGTAGCGGGTGTATTTGTTGTTGAAACATTGGTATGCATAATACAAAACATCTCAGTTAGAATTACTGGTAAGAGAGTGTTCTTAATGACCCCTTTACATCACCATTTTGAAAAACTAGGTTGGGCTGAACAAGATATTGTTAAAACATTTTGGGTAGTTGGATTAATTTTAGCTGCTGTTGCAATATTATGGGGTGTTTGGATTTAAGATAACAAGAAATTAATTTTTCTTGTTTTTTTAGATAAAAGCAGAAATATACATTTTAATATAAAATTTAAAGTGATATAATAAACTAGTAATTATTACAAAAATGTAACAAATTATTTAAATAAATTTTGTTATAATATAAAAGAGGTATTTTTATGAAAGATATAAAAGGATTAAGTAATAAAGAAGTAGAGGAAAGAATAAATAATAATTTAACAAACGAGATAATTGATGTTAGTACAAACACTATTCCTAAAATTATTATTAAAAATATTTTTACTTTGTTTAATATTCTTAATATAGTTTTAGCTATAATTGTTTTATTTGTGGGTAGTTACAAAAATACTCTTTTTTTAGGTGTTGTAGTTTGTAATATTTTAATAAGTACTATACAGGAGATTAGATCTAAAAAAATAATTGATAAATTAAATGTAATAAAAGAAAATAAAGTTTCAGTTATAAGAGATGGTGTTGTAAAAAAAATAAGCATATCATCTTTAGTACTTGATGATATATATATGCTAAAACAAGGTAGTCAAGTAGTTGTTGATAGTATTATAATAGATGGTAATGTATCTTTGGATGAATCTTTTTTAACTGGAGAACAAGAAGCTATTAATTATAAAGAAGGCGATTTAATTTTATCAGGTAGTTATGTCCTATCAGGTAAATGTGTAGCACAAGTAAAACATATAAAACAAGATAATTATGTAAATACTATAGCGTTACAAGCAAAATATGTAAAGGTAGAAAACTCTGTAATTTTAAAATCTTTAAAGCAAATAATCAAAATTGTTTCAGTAGCTATTATTCCACTTGGTATACTATTATTTATAAATCAATATAAAATAAATTATGATATATCATCTTCAATTATAAATACAGTGGCTGCAATTATAGGAATGATTCCAGAAGGATTAATTCTACTTACTAGTACGGTTTTAGCTGTTTCAGTAATAAGATTATCTAAAATAAATGTACTTACACAGGATTTATATTCTGTTGAAATGCTAGCTAGAGTAGATACTATATGCTTTGATAAAACGGGTACTATAACAAGTGGTAATATGAAAGTTGAAAAAATAGTACCTTTAAAAAATGTTGATGTGTATGAAATAATGGGCAATATTGTATCTAATATGGATATTAACAATTCAACGAGCAAAGCATTAAATAATTATTTTAAAAAATATGATAATTATACTTTTGTAAAAAGAATAGATTTTTCACCAATTACTAAGTATAGTGGGATAGTATTTAAAGATAAAACATATATAATAGGAGCTCCAGAAATTATTTATAAAAAAGAAATACCAGAATTAAAAAATTATAAAGATAAAAGAGTTATATTATTATGTGAAAATGAAGAAAACTCTATTCCACTTGCATTAATTGTTTTAGAAGATGAAATAAGAAAAAATGCATATAAAATGATAGATTATTTGAATAAAGAAAATATTGATATAAAAATTATTTCTGGTGATGGAATTGATAATGTATTAAATATAGCTAAAAAAGTTAATTTAAAAAATTTAAAAGCTGTAGATATATCTATAGTTGATGATTTATCTAGTGCTGTTTTAAATAATAATATATTTGTAAGAGCAACGCCTATACAAAAAAAGGAAATAATAAAAATATTAAAGGATAATAAACATTGTGTTGCATTTGCAGGTGATGGGGTAAATGATGTTTTAGCCTTAAAGGAATCAGACTGTGGAATTACTATAAATAGTGGTAGTGAAATGGCTAAAAATGTAAGTGAAATAGTTATATTGGATGATGATTTTAATTCTATTCCAAGTATAATAAAAGAGGGAAGAAGAAGTATTAATAATTTAGAAAGATCAGCAACACTTTTCTTATCTAAGACTATTTATTCATCCTTACTTGCTTTATTATTTGTTTTTATCAATAAAAATTATCCATTTGAACCTATTCAATTAACTCTTACAAGTGTTTTTACTATTGGAATACCATCGTTTATTTTGGCATTAGAACCAAATGATGAGATAGTAAGTGGTTCATTTTTAAATAAAGTATTTAAAAGAAGCATTCCATCAGCACTTACTATAGTAATGAATATTCTTTTTTTAACAGTTTTAAGTGATTTATTTCATTTAGATACTAGTCAAGTATCCACTTTATGTGTTATAATGACAGCGTTTACAGGTTTTTTACTTTTATTTAGACTTTGTATGCCATTTAATAAATTGAGAATATTTTTAATAGTATTTCTATTACTAGGATTTTCTATATCTGTTCTTGGACTTAGAACTTTATTTTCACTTACAATTTTAAATTTAAAAATGTTCTTATTTATAGTGATTTTAGTTTTATTATCAACACTTGTATTTAATGTTTTAAATATTGTTGTTAGTAAGATATTTAAGGAGGAAGTATGAATTTAATTATAACAGGTTTATTTGGACTTACAATATTAATAGGGGTTATATTAGTATTAATTTTTAAAAATAATAAAAAAATAACTGAGTTATCTATCAGTATAGGTTTTAGCGTTTTAATATATTTAATAGTATTAGAATTAATCCCAGAATCTTTAGAATATTTAAGCTTATTTAAAGTAATATTATATGCTTTAATTGGTATATTTGTATTAAAGATACTAGATTTATTTATACCAGAACATGAACACAGTAATTCTAAAAATCATTCACTTCATATAGTGATAGTTTCTTCTATTGCTTTAATATTACATAATATTATAGAAGGAATGGCATTATATACTGCATTATCTACTGATTTTCATATAGGACTTATGATAGGGCTTGGCGTAGGATTACATAATATACCAATGGGTATGGTTATATCTTCTAGTTTAGAAGAATCTAAATATAGTAAAACTAAAATATTAATAGTGGGATTATTAGTATCTTTATCAACTCTTTTAGGTGGATTTATTATGAGTCTTACTAAAAGTACTACAAATATAATAGGAATAATGAATTCTTTAACACTTGGTATGATTATATATATATCATTATTTGAATTATTAGAACATATGTTAAAACAAAATAAAAAAAGTAACATAATAGGATTTATAATAGGAACTTTATTATTTATAATAAGTCTTATGTTTCATAGTCATTAATGAATAGTATTATATTTATTTTAACTAGTTTACTTAACAGTTTTCTAGTTTTAATTTTAACAAGTGGTTTTAACATAAGATTTATAATAAATGATTTACTAATAATACTTGTGATAACTGGATTTTCTTATTTATTTAAAAGAAGAAATTTATATTTATTTATATGGTCTATTATATTAACTATAATATGTATAGTTAATTCTATTTATTTTAATGAATATAACGATTTTGTATCTGTAGTATTATTTGAAACGTTTTTTCAAGCTTTAAGATTACCAAGTGGAGCTATAACAAGTGTATTTGAACCTGTTGATTTTATATTTATATATCAACCGATATTATTCTTAATAATTTTATTATTTGATAAGAAAAAATATAATATAAATAAAACAAAGTTTAAAAATAGTATTGTTTTATCATTAATTTTGTTTGTAACGTTTATTTTAACTTTAAATCAAAATGATATATATATGATTAAACATGAATGGAATAAAGTATATAAAGCAAGAAATTTTGGGATATATTCATACCAATTATCAGATATAATCTATAATATATATAATGTATTCCCACATAAATATAATAATATAGATAATATTAATAATTATTTTTCTAGTAAAAAGATTAAAACTAATGAATATACTAATATATTTAAAGATAAAAATGTTATATTTATACATGCAGAAAGTATTCAAGTAATGTTTTTAGATGAAAGTATAAATGGTGAAGTTATAACTCCTAATTTAAATAAATTAAAACAGGAAGGAATATATTTTTCTAATTTTTATTCACAAGAATCTGTTGGAACTAGTAGTGATACTGAATATACATTTTATAATTCACTTCTTCCGATAGGCGTTGGAACAACATTTTTAAATTATACTGATAATACCTTTAACACAATACAATCTTCACTTAAAAATAGTGGGTATTATGTATTTAATATGCATGGAAATTCTTGTAATTATTGGAATAGAAGTAATATTTATAAAAATTTTTCTATAGACAATTATTACTGTTATGATATTTATGACTTAACTGATAAATTAGGATTAGGTTTGTCTGATAAATCTTTCTTTTCACAGTCAGCAGATATTATAAATAATATAAGTGATAATAAATTTTCAGCAACACTAATTATGCTTAGTAATCATACACCTTTTATTACTAATGATAGTACTGATTTTGATGTTGATTACATGGAGGGTACATTAATAGGGGATTACATAAAATTGTTACATTATGCAGATGATGCAATAGGTGAGTTTATTGATAAATTATCTAGCTATGGTCTACTTGATAATACTGTAGTTGTTATATATGGAGATCATGATGCTAAAATAAAAAAGAAATATTATGATTTATATTATAATTACAATAAGGATGAATCTGATTATGTAGATATAGATTTTTATAAATATGAAGAAATTTCTAAAGTTCCTCTTATTATATGGACTAAAGATAAAACATTTAATGTTGATGTAGAAGAAGTTATGGGAATGATAGACTTGTATCCTACGATTGCTAATATGTTAGGATTAGAATATAAGAATTTACTTGGTAATGATATATTTAGTGTAGATGAAAATATAGTAGTATTCCCTAATGGAAATTGGGTTACTAATAAGGTGTATTATAATTCACAATATAACGAATATAAAGAATATAAAAAAGTTGATTCTAATTATATAAAAGAAAAAAATAATTATGCAAGAAATATAGTTGAAATATCTAATGATATATTAAAACATAATTTAGAAACTAAATTAAAGTAGATTTTTTAAGGTAATTTTTAGTGTATTAAAACATATAATATAATAGTTAATTATAAAAAAAGTATTGATTAAAAAAAAATATTTTGTTATAATTAACTTGTATGTGGGTCTATAGCCAAGTGGCTAAGGCATGGGACTGCAACTCCCCGATCGTTGGTTCAAATCCGACTAGGCCCTCCAATATGTATATAACCCTTATATAATAAGGGTTTTTATTTTTTTATTTAATTAATTGGTCTTGTTTTTGCAACATCCTTAAAAATAAAAAAATCACATATGTGATTTATTTAGTTAATTTTTTTGAAATAGGTTCATTATATAATTTATTAATATCATCTTTAATTAATCTGTTACACTGATTTTTTAATTCTTTTAATAGTTTTATAAATTCACATCTTTTTGATTGTATACTAGATATTTCACTATTTATTGAGCATTCATCAAATGAATGAGTTATTTTTTCACCATTAATTATTAAATAAGGAGTATTTAATTTTGATATTTCAATTTTATCTGAATTAATACTTATTTTATTACTTCCAGAAATCTTTGAGTTTTCATCTGATTTAAAAATAGGTGCTTTAATATTTATATCACTATTTTCAAATTCAGAATTTAGAATGTGTGCTTCTTTAGCACGAATTGAAAGTATAGTATTATCATCTTTTTTTCCAATCTTAGAATCTATTATATCAATTCTTTCATTAGAATAAATTGATATATTTAATCTTTCATGAATTGAATAAAATTCATTTTGAATTTTTGAATTTTTAATATTAATTTTGTTAGCCATTAATGTTAGTGAATTATAACTAGAAATATAGGTATCATTTATTATACAATTCCCATTGTTAGTTAAATTCAATTCTGAATTGAATTTACAATTTTTAATAATAATATCGCAATTATCATATCCATATATTATTTTATTTTTAATTTTTAAATTTTCAAAAATATATATTATTTGTTTATTAAGTTTATATGAGTTGGCTAATACTCTGTTATGATCATTTATACCAGAACATATAATCAATTTTTTTTATTCCCAATTTTATTTTTATCAACATAGCAAATTATTTTATCGCTTTCTTCAACAACTTTTCCTAAATTTTTAGTAAACTCTTTTTTTAACTGATTTCTAAGAAATTCATATAAAATATTTTTTAATTTTTTCATTCCAATTCTCCTTTGAATGAGATATATTTTAACATTTTTTTAATTAAATGTAAAGAATCAATCCAATATTATAAATTTAAATTTTTAAAAATAAATATTACATACACATATTTTTAATTGTTTTATCAACTTCTATAACATTATTAGATGGTGTAGTTACTAATAAATTGCTTTCAAATAATAATATGGATAATATAAATGAAAGTAAAAATAATAATTCAAATAAATCTAGTTCTATATCATATAAAGGAGTAGAGGAAATAACACAAGATAAAAAAATAGATAGTGGAAATTTTATTTCTACAACAAGTGATGAAAATGCATTATTAATAAGTAGTGATATAGATGTAGATATAGAAAACATATCAGTTAGTAAAGCAGGAGACTCTGATGGTGGTGATAATACAAGTTTTTACGGAATTAATTCTGGTATTATTGCCAAAGATGGTGCAGAATTAACTTTAAAAAATATAACTGTTAATGACGCAGAATTAATTTCAACTAAAAGTGAAGGTATAGTAATAGAAGGTGCTAATTCTGTTGCTTTAAATAATTCAACACTTACTGATACTAATAATACATTAAATGGTAAATCTACAACATACAAAAATATATTTTTATACCAATCTATGAGTGGTGATGCAATGTATGGAGCTAGTAGTTTTACATCTACTAATAGTAAAATAATTACTAACAAAGGTGATACATTTTATGTTACAAACACTAGTGCTACTATTACTTTAGAAAATAATGAAATTATTAATAATGACTCAACTGGTAATTTTTTAAGAATACAAAAAGATTCTTGGGGAAATAGTGGAGCAAATGGTGGAAATGTTACACTTTCACTTAAAAATCAGGAAGTGATAGGTTCTATAGTTGTAGATAGTATATCTACTCTTGATATGAAGTTAGCCACTTCTTATTATGAAGGTGCTATAAATAATAGTAATACTGCTAAAAAAATAAGTTTAACTATATCTAAAGATTCTAAAATTAAATTAACTGGTGATACTTATGTAAGTTCTTTAACTAATGAAGAAACTAATAGTAATATTGATTTTAATGGTTATAAATTGTATGTAAATAATGTATCTATTAATTAAAAAAACGAGTTTTCTCGTTTTTTTTATAAATATTTTTTTAGCAATTCAACAAATTTTTCTTGCATATTAACATATTCTTTAACTAATTCATCTATTTTTTTATTTCCAGATTTTTCATTTAGTAGTCTTCTACCTTCTATTATTCCCATATTGGTTCCTTGCATCATTAATTCAGCTAATTTAGAAGTAGTGTCATCCGTTAAAGTTTTAGCTTCAACACCCATCCAAGTCATAGCCTTATTAATACCATTAGTTTCATGTGGCTCGGAATCACTAAATTCTTTATATAAATTTCCAATTTTATCAGTCATTTTTTCATATTCATCTTTTTGATCACATAAAACTTTTTTAAAATCTTTATCAGTTACTTTATCTAAGATAAAATCTATAGCATCTACACCCATACATGCCCCTTTATTTAATTCGTCTAAAACATTAATTTCTTCTTCCATTATATCACCATTACTATTATTTTAATAATTAAAAAAAATATACTATTTATTTCAATAATTAAATATTATTTTAATATTAAAAAAATTATGTAGACATTTATATAATTTGTGATATAATAAAAACCAATTTGTTAGGGAGGTCGTACTATGAAAAAACATAATATTCCAGTTATATTATTAAAAAATATGGTATTACTTCCTAATAACACTTTAAAGTTAGAATTTAATTCAAAAAATAATAATGTGATAGATATGTCACTTGCATTTCATGATGGGTATATACTTGTTGCAAGTGAAATAGATAAAATTAATGATATAGCTGTTTTAGCTCATATTTCAAAGAAAATAGAACTACCTAATGGCAACACTAGAGTTGATATAAATGGATTAAAAAGAGTTAAAATAGTTAAATTTATGAATTTGAATATTATAGATGAACCATTAGAATGCATTTATGAAGATTTAGAAATAGAAAAAATAGATGAAATAGAAGAACAAACTATAATTTCTAAAATAATTAAAGAATTTAAAGATTATTCTAAAAATATCCCTTATGTAAGTAATAGTGCTATAGCATTGATAGAAAATGAAAAGTCTCTAGATAAAATAATAGATATTATTGTTCCAACACTCTATAATAATGAGGCTAAAATTATTAAATATTTAAATACAACATCAATTATAAAAAGAAGTGAAATTCTACTTAGTGATATATATTTAGATAAGTCAAAATTTAAAATTGAAACTGATTTAGATTTAAAGGTAAAAAAAGAACTTGATGATACTCAAAAAGAATATTTTTTAAGAGAAAAATTAAAATTAATAAAGGAAGAATTAAAAGACACAACTAAAGAAAGTGAAATAGATTTATTAAAAAGTAAAGTAGATAAATTAAACTGTAGTGATGATGTAAAAAAAAGAATATTAAATGAGATTTCTAAATATGATGGTATGTCTATTAATTTGCCAGATACAGCTGTTGTAAAAGATTATATAGATTGTTTAATTGATTTACCTTGGGGGATATATACTAAAGATAATCTAGATATAAAAAGATCTAAGGAAATATTAGATGCATCACACTACGGAATAGAAGAGGTTAAAGAAAGAATAATAGAATATTTATCTGTTTTAAAAAATACTAATTCTAATATAGGTAGTATACTATGTTTTTCTGGTCCACCAGGAATTGGTAAGACAACTTTAGCTAAGGTAATTGCTGAATGTTTAGATAGAAAATTTATTAAAATATCATTAAATGGTGTTACTGATCCTGCATATATTATGGGACATAGAAGAACTTATGTGGGTTCATATCCAGGAAAAATAATATCAGAAATAAAAAAATGTGGTAGTTCAAACCCTGTAATTTTATTAGATGAAATAGATAAAATGGGTAGTAGTTATAATGATATAACATCAACACTATTAACTATATTAGATAAAGAACAAAATAAAAGTTTTGTTGATAATTATGTTGATGAAGGTTTTGATTTATCAAATGTATTATTTATAGTTACTGCTAATGAAATAGAAAATATTAATGCACCCTTAAAAGATAGATTAGAAATAATAAATATGTCTGGGTATACAGAATTAGAAAAAATAAATATTGCCCAAAATTATTTAATTGATAAAATACTTTTAAATAACGGTCTTAAGGCTGGTTATGTAAAGATTACTGATGAAGCAATAAAAGAAATAATTAATTATTATACAAAAGAATCAGGTGTAAGAGAATTATCTAGACAGTTAGATAAATTAACAAGAAAAATCGTTACTGAGTTAGTTATTAACAACATAAAATTAAATAAGCTTATAGTTGATAAGAATGTAATTTCAAGGTATTTAGGTAATAGAAAATATTCTTATAATACCTTATATAAAGAAGAAGTTGGTGTTGTAAATGGTCTTGCGTATACATATTATGGTGGCGATATCCTTCCTATAGAAGTTAACTTTTATAAAGGAAGTGGTAAGTTAATTTTAACTGGATCTTTGGGTGATGTAATAAAAGAAAGTGTTAATGTAGCGTTAAGTTATATTAAATCTAATTATAAAAAATTTAATATAAACTATGATAAATTAGTAAATAGTGATATACATATTCATATGCCTGATAATGCAATAAAGAAAGATGGTCCATCTGCAGGAAGTGCAATAACTCTTTCAATAATAAGTGCATTTTCTAATAAAAAAATAAAAAATAATATTGCGTTAACTGGTGAAATAACTTTACATGGACACATTTTAAAAATAGGTGGATTAAAAGAAAAAAGTTTGGGTGCCTTAAGAAGTGGAGTTGAAAAGATATTTATCCCAAAAGATAACATGTCCGATATTTCAACACTTCCAAATAATGTTTTAGAAAAAATAGAGTTTATACCTGTAGATAATTTTATGGACATATATAATAAATTAGAAGTATAAACTTCTTTTTTTTTAATATAATTTAATTGAAAGGAGAATTTATGAAAAAGGTAATCCCATTTAAAAAGGAAATAAAGTTTAAAACTAATGTATTTGAAATTGTTAGTATATCTTTAGATCATGAGTTAAAACTTGAAGATAAAACAGTAGTGGGTTCATTAATTATTAGTGGTAGTTATAAAATAAATGATATAAGTGTTAATGTTGAAGAATTTAAATTTAATATTCCTGTAAATATTGAAATGAGTGATAAATATGTGCTTGATAATATCAACATTGATATAGAAGATTTTTATTATGAAGTTATAAATAATAATATATTATCAGTTGATATAGAAGTATCTATTGATAATATAGAAGAAGTTAAAAATCCAATTATTATAGAAGAAGAGGTAAAACCTGTTATGATAGAAAATAACCAAAGAGAAGATTATTCTGATGTAACCCTTGAAAATTTTATTAATGAGACTTCTAAACCTGTAGAAGATAAAATATCAGTTGAAACTAAAGAGGTTAGTAAAACAACTGAAAGTAAAGAAATATCTATAGAAACATCATTATTTTCAAATTTCGATGATTCTAAAGAAGAATTTGAAACATATAAAATATATATTGTTAAAGAAAATGATACTTTAGAAAGTATTGTTACAAGTTATAATGTAAGTGATAGTCTATTTAAGGAATATAATGATATAACTGATATCAAAGTAGGAGACAAATTAATAATTCCTTCAATTGAAAGCAATATATGATTTTTTAAAACAACACGATTTTAAGCCTTATCGTTATACAAACATCAAAGATAATACTATAATTGATGACAAGATGGGGCGTTTTATCGTAAAAAAAAATAAATTAGATAATGAGATTATGTCTTATTTAAAATCTAGAAGTTTTGATTATATTCCAAATATTGTAAATAAATTAGATGATGAATATATAATAGAAGAATTTATTGATGAAGTAAATTATCCAAAAGAGCAAAAAATTATAGATTTAGTAAATATAGTGAGTTTGCTCCATAATAAAACAACCCATTATAAAGAGGTTGACCTAGAAGATTATAAAAGATTATATGAAGATATAAAAAATAATATAGAATACTTAAAAAGTTATTATTTTGATATTTTAACTACTATAGAAACTCATGTTTATATGTCTCCTTCAGAGTATTTACTTGCAAGAAATATATCTAAAATAAATTTAAGTCTTATATTTGCAAATAAGGAAATTGATAATTGGTATAAATTAGTTAGTAATAAAACTAAAGAACGTCATGTTGTACTTCATAATAATTTAGATATAGATCATTTTATTAAAAATGATAAGTCATATTTAATAGGTTGGAGTAGGTCTAAAATAGGTAATCCTATATTTGATTTATACGTACTTTATAAAAGACATGCATTAGATTTTGATTTTGATTATATATTAAAAACATATGAACAAAATTATCCATTAAAAGAAGATGAAAAAAAGTTATTGTTTGTTTTAATAACTTTGCCTGATAAGATAGAATTTAATGATAATGAATATAATTTAACTAAAAAGATAAGTAATATGGTAGATACAATATATAAAACAGATGCTTTAATTTCACCATATTATTCTAAAAATGATATATAATATAAAAAACCATAATAACATTAATAAAAATAAATTAAACCTAGTTATTACAAAAAAGGTTATGAATACTTGCCAACAAAATATAATACATACACCAATTAAAAGTAAGCACCATGTATTTTTATTCCATCTCATTAGTATCACCCTAAAATATTTTATGCAATTTATACTAATTAGGTGTATAATAAATACTAGGTGATAGAATGAAGAAAACTAAATTAAGAATAGATAGAATAATAATTGCATTAGTTGTTTTATTACTTATAATTTTTATAATAATAAGGTTATTTACAGCAGTAATATCTAAGTTAAATTATAAAAATACAATGATTGACTTATCCAATTTAACGCAAGTTGAAGTAGAAGAATATGCTACTAAAAATAATCTTAAATTAACTATTAATGAGGTTATAAATAAAGCATCAGTTGGAACAATTATTAGTCAAAGTATTAAAGAAAATACAGTTATTAAAAAAAATGATCAACTTATAGTAGAAATATCTAAAGGAATTGATTATTCTTCATATAATGTTAATGAAGTAGGAGACGTTCCTATTATGATGTATCATGGAATACATGATATAACTGATAATAAATATACAGGTGGCAACATTGATAAAGATGGTTATCAGAGAACTGCTTCTGCTTTTAGAAATGATTTAGAGTTTTATTATAATAGTGGTTATAGAATGATTAGGTTATCTGATTATGTTGATGGTATTGTTGATGTTGAAGCAGGATTAAGTCCTATCATTATAACGTTTGATGATGGCTTATCTAATAATATTAAAGTTACTGGTTTAAATAGTGATGGTTCAATTATAATAGATCCTAATTCTGCTGTTGGTATATTAGAAGAATTTAAAAAGAAACATCCTGATTTTAATGTTACTGCTACATTTTTTATAAATGGCGGATTATTTAATCAAAGTGAATATAATGAAAAAATATTAAATTGGTTAATAGATAATGGTTATGATATAGGAAATCATACATATTCACATGTTGATTTTACTACAGTTGATAGTACTAAATCTATAAAAGAAGTAGGTTCTATGTATAAAATGTTAGATAAATATATTAAAGATAAATATATAAACATAGTTGCTTTACCATTTGGTTCACCTTATAAAAAAACTCATGATAATTTTAAATATATAATGAATGGTGTTTATGAAAATTATGAGTATACTACTAAAGCTGCATTAAGAGTTGGTTGGGAAGCAGAGGTATCTTGCTTTAATAAAAATTTTGATAAAACTTTCTTAAAACGTATTAGAGCTTATGATAATAATGGTAGTGATTTTGATATAAAATATAATTTTAAAGTTTTAGAAAAAACTAGATATATATCAGATGGTGATAAAACTACTATAGTGGTACCTGCATCAAAACTTGATAAAGTATCTAATAATTATAATTTAGAAGTAATTAGTTATTAAACTATCGAGATTTGCTTGATAGTTTTTTCTTTAACAATTGAATAATACTATAAAATATGATATTATTTTAATAGATAAAAATAATATGTGGGTAAAATAATTCGCCAATTTTTAAAAATTTTGAGGTGTAAATATGAATGTAGCAAATAGTGTCACTGGGGGGGGGGCTTAAATAGATATTATAATGACCCTTAAACGTATATTTTGATATTTAAAGTATAATAATAAATTATATGATAAAATAGAAAATATACTAGGAGGAATTAT